>JAEEKV010000154.1 GCA_016282595.1 Lachnospiraceae bacterium | reverse complement strand
GCCTTTGATATTTCCAATACCAGCGGCTATGAATCCGTGGGTTCCATGGTGGTGTTTGTAGATGGCAAACCCAGAAGGAGCGACTACCGGAAGTTCCGTATCAAAACCGTGGAGGGACCCAACGACTACGCTTCCATGAAGGAGGTTCTTACCAGGCGCTTTGTGCATGGCCTGGAGGAACGGGCCCAGCGGGAGGAAAAAAAGTTAGACAACGCTTACGGAAGCTTTACCCGATTCCCGGATCTTTTGCTCATGGACGGTGGCAGGGGCCAGGTGAATATCTGTCTCCAGGTGCTTTCCGAGCTGGGACTTTCCATTCCGGTTTGCGGCATGGTAAAGGATGATCACCACAGAACCAGAGGTTTGTATTATAATAACAAAGAGGTGCCCATCGATACCCACTCCGAGGGATTTTTACTTATCACCCGGATCCAGGATGAGGCACACCGTTTTGCCATCGAGTATCACAGATCCCTTCGCAAGAAGGCCTCGGTGAAATCCATTCTCGATGAGATCAGATCCGTGGGACCTGCAAGAAGGAAGGCGCTGATGCGCCGCTTTGATTCCTTAGAGCAGATCCGTCTTGCAAGCATTGAGGAGCTTGCGGACATTCCGGAGATTACCCCGGCCTGTGCCGAGGAGATCTATGCGTATTTTCATAAGAGGGAAACAGACGAGGGAGGAGAACACGCATGAAAAAGGAACAGACTGTCAGGGAATTTGAGGACTTCCTGACAGAAAATCGCGGCAGGGTCAACAGGTCCCTGAATACGGCGCTGTGGCTGTTTGCCATTATGGGGCCGGCACTTGCGGTGGGTGTAAAGGCAGGATTTTTCCAGGACATCACCTACAGATCCTGCGCCATCATCACCGGGCTTTGCCTGGGTCTTGCGCTACTGCATTTTATTTTTTATAAGCTCTATCCGAAGGAGCGGCGCACCGCGTTGTTTTCTTTGATCGCACTGGATATTTTACTGGTGTATATGTCCTATACCCATGTCAATATCAGCCTTAGCTGGTGTATCGTTCCGGTGCTGAGTCTTTTGTTCTGTGATACGGGCATCTATTTTTACGCCATCATCGTCAACTATCTGGTGATGTTTGCATCCCTTTTGATGACAGCGGCCTATGATGCCTCCGTGCGTAACGACTTTGAACATGCGGGTGCGTATTTTAAGGACGTTATCGCCGGATATACCATTGAGACCATCATTCTGTTTTTGGCGACCTTTACCATGCTGCGTCTCATCCGGTCTTACTTTAAGGAGATCTTCACCCAGAATGCCCTCATCCATGCCCATGAGAAGAACATGGAGGAAAAGATGGAGCTTCTGGATTCCATGTCTCAGATCTACGACCACGTAAATCTGGTGGATTTTCAGGACAGTACCGAAATGTCCCTGCGGGATTCCAACAGTACGAAATACAACATCGATCTGGACGCCCAGCGCCATACCATTATGGATCAGAAGTTAAAAGGCCGTGTGGAGCCGGAGCAGTACGACGAGTTCATGCGCTTTACGGATATTAAAACCGTCCGGAGAAGACTTGCCAAGAAAAAGAGCATCAGCGCTGATTTCGTGGATGTGGTCAGCGGATGGTTCAGGGCTCAGTTCATTACGGTGGATGCCACCATCGACGGGATCCCCAACCGGGTAATCTATACCATCCAGAATGTGGAAGAGGAAAAGAGAAGAGAGCAGCAGCTTATTAAAATCTCCGAAACCGATGAGATGACAAGGCTCTATAACCGCAGAAGCTACGATGAGGATCTGGATTCCTATCGCGGCAGGATCCTGTCCAAAAAGCTGGTGATCTTCTGCGTGGATGTCAACGGTCTGAAGACCGTCAACGATACCATGGGGCATGCAGCGGGTGATGAACTGATCTGCGGCGCTGCCAAGTGCCTGAGAGAGGTCACCGAAAAGTTCGGAAAGGTCTATCGTACAGGCGGCGATGAGTTTATGATGATCCTCCATACCGATGCGCCGGAAGCTGTCCGGGAATCCATTATGCAAAGGGCTGCCGCATGGCGGGGAGAGAACATCGAAAATCTGACCATGTCCATCGGCTACGCCTCCGTGGCAGATCATCCGGGAGAGAGTGTGGATAAGCTGGAGCAGCTGGCAGATGCGGAGATGTATAAGGAAAAAGACCGCTACTACAGGGAAAAGGGGATCGACCGCAGAAAGTAAGGCATTTGCGGGTAGGTTTTAAATGTGTTATCATAACAAGCGTAAATACTGTAAATACCCAATGGGCATAAAGGAGAACAGCCATGGCAAGTATCAGTCTGACACGTATCATTGAGAAATTCAAACTGGAAAACGCAACGCCTGAGATCGACATCAAGGGCATCAAGGTTACCCAGCCCGATATCAACCGTCCGGCGCTGCAGCTGGCAGGTTATTTCGAGCACTATGAGGCAACCCGTGTCCAGATCATCGGCTTCGTGGAATACACCTATATGAATGGTCTTCCCGAAGAGAGAAAGGAAGAGATCTTCGAGCGTCTTTTATCCAATCCCATCCCGGTGATCATTTTCTGCCGTGAGCTGCAGCCGGATCCGCTGTTTCGGGAAAAAGCCGTAGAGCACAACATCCCTTTGATGGTAACCAAGAAGGCTACCTCCACCTTTACCGCGGAGATCATTCGCTGGCTCAATGTAAAGCTGGCTCCCTGTATTTCCGTTCACGGCGTTTTGGTGGATGTTTTCGGTGAGGGCGTTCTGATCACAGGTGAGAGCGGTATCGGTAAATCCGAGGCAGCCCTGGAGCTTATTAAAAGAGGCCACCGTCTGGTAACCGATGACGTGGTAGAGATCCGAAAGGTCAGCGACGATACCCTCATCGGTTCGGCACCCAGCGTTACCAAGCATTTCATCGAGCTTCGTGGTATCGGTATCGTGGATGTAAAAACCCTCTTCGGTGTACAGGCCGTTAAGGATACCAGCAGCATCGATCTTGTTATTCGCATCGAGGACTGGAGCAAGGATAAGGAATATGACAGACTGGGTCTGGAAGAGGAGTATGTGGATTATCTGGGCAACAAGGTTGCATCCCACACCATTCCCATCCGTCCCGGACGTAACCTGGCGCTGATCTGCGAATCCGCAGCCGTTAATCACCGTCAGAAGAAGATGGGCTACAACGCTGCCCAGGAGCTGTATAAGAGAGTCCAGGAGGGACTTGCAAAGGGTCGTGACGAGGACGACGAATAAATCAGGAGGAAAAGAAAGATGGCAAACTTTGTATTCGGAGTAGATGTAGGTGGTACCACCATTAAGATGGGTCTGTTTGATACAAACGGTCAGGTACTGGACAAGTGGGAGATCCCCACAAGAACGGAAAACGGCGGCGAGAACGTACTGCCGGATATTGCAAAGGCAGTGGCTGATAAGTGCAGTGAAAAGAGCATTACAAAAGAAGATGTTGCCGGCATCGGCATCGGCGTTCCGGGCCCTGTGGATAGCAAGGGTATCGTTCACAGATGCGTGAACCTGGGATGGGATGTTTTCAATGTCAATGACACCTTATCCGAAATGACGGGAATGAAGGTAAAGGCAGGTAACGATGCCAATGTGGCAGCCCTGGGCGAGATGTGGCAGGGCGGCGGCAAGGGCTTTGATTCCCTGGTAATGGTAACCCTGGGTACAGGCGTTGGCGGCGGCATCATCAACGACGGACAGATCCTGACGGGAAGCTCCGGAGCAGGCGGTGAGATCGGCCACATCCATGTACAGGACGGTGAGCCTGAGGCCTGCGGCTGCGGCAATCACGGATGCCTGGAGCAGTATGCTTCCGCAACAGGTGTTGTGAGACTGGCAAACAGAGAGCTGGCAAAGAATACGGATCCCACGGTTTTAAAGGCCGGAGAATGCACTGCAAAGGACGTTTGGGATGCGGTAAAGGACAAAGATCAGGTAGCCATTCGCGTAGCGGAGCAGTTCGGTAAGTATCTTGGCGAGGGCCTTGCAGCCATTGCAGGTGTGGTAAATCCCCAGGCCTTTGTTATCGGAGGCGGCGTTTCCAAAGCCGGAGACGTGCTGCTTTCCTATATCGAGAAAAACTATAAGCCGGTTGTGTTCCACGGCAGCCGGGATGCCAAGTTCGTACTGGCTACCCTGGGAAATGACGCAGGGATCTTCGGTGCGGCAAAACTGGTATTGGATTGAGAAGGAAGGAAACGGTCTTGAGAGAGAATCACGCACTGCTTGAATTCCTTGAGGAACGGGTTGAGACGGAAGACATTTTAAAACATGAGCCCATGAGTAAACATACTTCTTTTCGGATCGGAGGGGAAGCGGATCTCTTTGTGAGGGTTCCCTCCCAGAAAGCCCTGTCCGAGATTTTGAAGTATTGTAACCAGGTGGGACAGGAGTATTTCATCCTCGGAAAAGGAACCAATCTTCTGGTGGGAGATAAGGGCTATCGGGGCATGATCCTCCAGCTTTCCCAGCAGATGGCAGACATCCGGGTGGAGGGCAATACCCTCTTTGCACAGACAGGGGCGCCTCTGCCGCTGGTGGCAAAGGTGGCTGCGGAAAACGGTCTGTCCGGTCTGGAGTTTGCCTCCGGCATTCCCGGCAGTCTGGGAGGTGCCATCGTGATGAACGCAGGCGCCTATGACGGAGAGATGAAGCAGGTCATCCGGTATGTAAAGGTGCTGGATCAGATGGGGGAGGAGATGAATCTGGATAACGATACCATGGAGTTTGGATACCGTACCAGCATCATCAAGGACCGTCCCTTTGTGGCGGTGGAAGCAGAAATGCGTTTGACCCCTGCCCCCAAAGATGAGATCTTTGCCAAAATGGAGGAGCTGAACCAGCGAAGAAGGGATAAGCAGCCCTTGGAATATCCCAGCGCAGGCTCCACCTTCAAACGGCCCGAGGGACATTTTGCGGGCAAGCTCATTATGGATGCGGGACTTCGGGGCCTTCGGGTGGGAGACGCCCAGGTTTCGGAAAAGCATTGCGGTTTTATCATCAACATCGGAAACGCCACGGCAGAGGATGTGACGGAGCTGATGGAGGAGATCCAAAGCAGAGTGAAAAAACAGCTTGGTGTTCGCCTGGAGCCGGAAGTGATCCGGATCGGCGAATTCTGAAAGGATATACAAGATGCGTTTTATTGTAGTCACAGGAATGAGCGGCGGCGGAAAAGCCACCGCCATGAAGATGCTTGAGGATGTGGGCTATTACTGTGTGGATAATCTGCCCGTGCCTCTGATGCCTACCTTCGGTGCCCTCCTTGCCTCTCCCGGCAACGAGATCCAGAAGGTGGCGGTGGGACTGGATGTACGCTCGGTCAAAACCTTCGGGGATATCCGAAAGGTCTTGAAAGAGCTGGAGGACCAGAACCTTTCCTATGAAGTGTTGTTTATGGATGCTTCCGATGAGACCCTGATCCGCCGGTATAAGGAGACCAGGCGTAAGCACCCCATCGAGGTGGAAAGCGGCGCCCTTGCCGACAGCATTCATAAGGAGCGACAGATCTTAAAGGATATCCGCCAGCGCGCGGATTATGTCTTTGATACCTCTTCCCTTTTGACAAGGGATCTGAAAAGCGAGCTGGAGCGGATCTTTGTCAAGAGCGAGGATTACAATTCCCTGATGGTTTCCATCGTATCCTTCGGTTTTAAACATGGACTGCCCACAGATGCGGATCTGGTTTTCGACGTTCGCTTTTTGCCCAATCCCTTCTATATCGAGGAGCTGAAGCATAAAACGGGACTGGATCAGGAGGTGGCGGATTACGTGCTCTCCTTCCCCGAGGCAGAAGCCTTTTTGGAAAAACTGTCGGATATGCTCACCTTTTTGATCCCCAACTATGTGAAGGAGGGAAAGTACCGTCTGGTGGTGGGCATTGGCTGTACCGGAGGAAAACACCGCTCGGTGACCCTGGCAGGGAAGCTTTATGAGCGCCTGAAAAACGGGGCAAACTACGGTCTTACCCTGGTACACAGGGACATTGAAAGAAGCAGGTAAGGGATAGGGATGTCATTTTCAACGCAGATCAAATCAGAGCTTAAAGACCATACCCCGAAACAGCGGCATTGTCAGCTGGCAGAGCTGGCTGCTCTCCTTACGGCCCTGGCCAGATGGGAGCCTTTGGAAGGGCAAAAAACCCTTGTATTATCGACGGAAAATGTATTTGTGGCAAGAAAATGCTTTACATTACTGGAGAAAAGTCTTAAAGTAGAGATTGGTGTGAAAGTCCGCAGCATTCATAAAAAGCAGCAGGAAGGCAGATCCGGCACTTTTTATCAGCTGACTGTGGCAGGTGAAAAACAGCTTTCGGAGCTATGCGGCGTCTTAAAGCTGGAGGATCCCCTGAAGCGATGTGTTGATGAAAGACTGATCAAATCAAGCTGTTGCAGGCGGGCAGCACTACGGGGTTATTTTTTAGCCTGCGGTTCCATGAGCGATCCCTCCAAGGGATATCATCTGGAGCTGGCCGTGGCCACAAAAGAAACCGCTCAGCAGATTAAAAGCCTCATGGGGGATTTTGATCTGGAAGGCAAGCAGATCCTTCGCAAGAATCACGATGTTGTCTATCTGAAGGACGGCGAAGGCATCGCGGATTTTCTGAAGGTTGTGGATGCGGGAAAGGCACTTTTGGAATTTGAAAACACAAGGATCTATAAGGATATGCGGGGGCGTATCAACCGGAAGGTCAACTGTGAAGCAGCCAATATCTCCAAAACGGTAACGGCTGCAGCAAGACAGGTGGAGGATATCCAGCTGATCGAGAAAACGGTGGGACTTTCATCTCTGTCACCATCACTTCGGCAGATGGCCTATATCAGACTGGAGAATCCGGAAGCATCCTTGGAGGAATTGGGGAAGCTGGCTGACCCGCCGGTGGGGAAATCCGGGGTCAACCATAGATTGCGGAAGCTCTCTTTGGCAGCGGAGCGGTTAAGATAGCAAAGACGATAGCAAAACGGGTAATGGGTTTGGGAAAGCATGATTTGACGATGTAGGAGGAGCTATGACTGAGAAAACTGTTACCATTCAGCTCGAAAAAGGACTGGAAGCCCGTCCGGTCGCTATGCTGGTACAAAAGGCGAGCATGTATGAGAGTACGATCTATCTTCACTCAGAAGGAAAGAGAGTTAACGCAAAGAGCATCATGGGAATGATGAGTCTCGGACTGAACATGGGAGAAGAGGTTAAGGTAGAAGCTGACGGTCCCGATGAGGATAAGGCTGTGGAAAAGCTGGAGCTGTATCTCTCAGGTCAGGAAGCATAAAAATCGATAACAGTAGGTTAGATCACCGAAACGAAGGGCCGCACCCGGATGGGAGCGGCCCTTTCCAAAAGAGGAAAAAACGTGAAAGTCAGTAAAAAGGTTTTGTTTATTTACAATCCCCATGCGGGAAGAGCCATGATCAAGCAGACCCTGGCGGATATCCTGGATGTGTTTGCCCAGGCCCATTATGAGGTTACGGTTTTTCCGACCCAAAAGCCCAAGGATGCCACCAAGAAGACGGCGGAGGATGCGCCGGAGTATGATCTTCTGGTTTGCAGCGGCGGAGACGGTACCTTGGATGAAGTGGTTACGGGAATGATGAAGCGCAAGCACAAAATTCCCATCGGCTACATTCCGGCAGGCTCCACCAATGATTTTGCAAAGAGTCTGGGGATCCAGGCCAATATGCTGCAGGCGGCAAAGACCGTGGTAAAGGGCGAGGCCTTTCAAACGGACATCGGCTGTTTTCAGAATGATCCCTTTGTGTATATCGCCGCTTTCGGTCTGTTTACGGACGTCTCCTATGAAACGGACCAGCAGATGAAAAATATCCTGGGACATATGGCTTATATCTTGGAGGGTGCCAAGCGGGTGGGATCCTATCCCTCCTACCGTTTCCGGATCCGGGCCAACAACATGCTCATTGAGGATGAGTTTTTGTACGGCATGATCACCAACTCCGTTTCCGTAGGCGGCTTCCAGAATATCACCGGGAGCAATGTACTTTTGGATGACGGCGTCTTTGAAGTGACCCTGATCAAAAAGCCCGCCAACGTTATAGAGCTGAATGAGATCATGGTGGCTCTGGTCAGCGGCAGGATCGATACCCATATGATCTATTGCTTTAAGACGGGACGCATTGAATTTGAATCCGATACCCCTGTGGCCTGGACTCTGGACGGAGAATACGGCGGGGATCATACCAAGGTGACAGTGGTAAATAACAGACAGGCAGTTACCATTATGGTACCGCAGAAGAAAAAGGAAAGTTAGAGTTTTACAAAAAAATCGTGAGCAGGCGTCACCCTGCTCACGGTGAAAGGAGATAATGAAACTCTATCTTGGGAGGAGATCCGGGTGAAAAGGGGTTTTCACCCGGCATCTTTATGAAAAAGTATAAAGTACAAATCGTTCTATGTATATCACTTTAACAGGGGTTCGTGTACAAACCATGTTATGTGAATTAAGTTTTGTTAAATAAAATGTTAACAAACTTTGAACGACAGTACTTATGCCTTCTCAGGTTCGGGATATTCTACCCCGAAGGTATCTACGGTCATGGAAGCGATCTTCTGATCCTCCAAGGGCCGATCCATATAATCCGTCGCAGTCTCTGCGATCTCATCCACGAATTCCATTCCTTCAATGACTTTTCCGAAAGCAGCATAAGCCCCGTCCAGATGAGGAGAGGTTTTGTGCATAATGAAAAACTGGCTGCCTGCAGAATCCGGATGCTGTGCTCTTGCCATGGATAAAACACCCTCGGTGTGACGCAGCTCATTGACAAAGCCGTTCTGGGCAAACTCTCCGGGAATGCTGTAGCCCGGTCCTCCGGTACCGATGCCGTCGGGACATCCTCCCTGGATCATAAAGCCCCGGATCACCCGGTGAAAGATCAGTCCGTCATAAAACTTTTTCTGAATGAGACTGATGAAGTTGTTTACGGAATTGGGAGCGATGTCGGGATAGAGCTCTGCCTTTATCACATTTCCGTTTTCCATAGTAATGGTAACGATGGGATTTTGTGCCATATCGTTGTCCTCCTGTAAGATGTTTTGCGGCCGCCATATACATTGGGAGCCGATGTTCCTATGATAGCATTTAACTTGCCGAAAAAACCCACAAAAAAGGTGAAAATTTTTGTGCATTGTGCCAAAATTATTAGCGTGCGCGAACACAGTTTGTCTGTTATACTAATAGAGTATTGGGTTCTTATTTCTAAGCGCCTTAAAATCTTTATTTAAGGGGGACATTGTTATGTCTAAATTTGTGTATCGTTTTGAGGAAGGCAACGCTAACATGCGGGAGCTTCTCGGAGGAAAAGGAGCCAATCTGGCAGAAATGACCAATCTCGGTCTGCCGATCCCCCAGGGCTTTACCGTAACCACCCAGGCTTGTACGGATTATTACAAGCAGGGCAAGAAGATCTCTGAAGAGATCCAGAAGCAGATCTTTGACGAACTGGTAGTTTTGGAAGAGAAGCAGGGCAAGAAGTTCGGTGATACGGAAAATCCCCTTTTGGTTTCCGTTCGTTCCGGAGCACGGGCATCCATGCCGGGTATGATGGACACCATCCTGAACCTGGGTCTGAATGATGTTTCCGTAGAAGGCTTTGCAGGAAAGACCGGGAATCCCAGATTTGCTTATGACTCCTACCGCAGATTCATCCAGATGTTCTCTGACGTGGTAATGGAGGTTCCCAAGTCTCTGTTCGAGAGAGTCCTTGATGAGATCAAGGAAGCTAAGGGTGTGAAATATGATATGGATCTGACTGCCGAGGATCTGAAGGAAGTTATCGGCAAGTTCAAATCCATTTACAAGGACAAGATGGGAGAGGATTTCCCTCAGGATCCCAAGGTACAGCTTATGGAAGCTGTAAAAGCAGTATTCCGTTCCTGGGACAATGAAAGAGCCATCGTTTATCGTCGTATGAACGATATCCCCGGTGACTGGGGTACGGCTGTAAACGTACAGTCTATGGTATTCGGTAACATGGGTAACACCTCCGGTACCGGTGTGGCATTTACCAGAAACCCCGCTACCGGCGACAAGGGTATCTTTGGTGAGTACCTCATCAACGCTCAGGGCGAGGACGTGGTTGCAGGTATCAGAACACCCCAGCCCATCACCAAGTTAGAGGAAGACCTTCCCGAGTGCTTTGCGAAGTTCATAGAGATCGCAAACAAGCTGGAAGATCACTACAGAGATATGCAGGATATGGAGTTTACCATCGAGGAAGGCAAGCTGTACTTCCTGCAGACCAGAAGCGGTAAGAGAACCGCTCAGGCAGCCCTGCAGATCGCCTGCGATCTGGTAGATGAGGGCAAGATCACGGAAGAGGAAGCAGTACTTCGTATCGAGGCAAAATCCTTAGATCAGCTGCTGCATCCTACCTTCGATCCCGAAGCTTTGAAGAATGGTGAGTGCATCGGCCAGGCCCTTCCCGCTTCTCCGGGAGCTGCTGCAGGTAAGGTTTATTTTACCGCACAGGATGCCAAGGTTGCACATGAGAGCAGAGGCGAGAGAACCATCCTGGTTCGTCTGGAGACCTCTCCCGAGGATATTGAAGGTATGCACGCTTCCGAAGGTGTTCTGACCGTTCGCGGCGGAATGACTTCCCATGCAGCCGTAGTCGCAAGAGGAATGGGTACCTGCTGTGTATCCGGTTGCGGCGAGATTTCCATCAGTGAAGATGACAAGGTATTCGAGCTTGGCGGAAAGACCATCCACCAGGGCGATTACATTTCCCTTGACGGTTCCACAGGTAAGATCTACTACGGTGATATCAAGACCGTAGAGGCTTCCGTTTCCGGTAACTTCGGCCGGATCATGGAGTGGGCCGATAAGTTCAGAAGACTGCAGGTTCGCACCAATGCGGATACTCCCGAGGATGCAGCCAATGCAGTACGCTACGGTGCAGAGGGTATCGGTCTTTGCAGAACGGAGCATATGTTCTTCAATCCCGATCGTATCCCCAAGATCCGTCAGATGATCCTTTCTCAGACCGTAGAGCAGAGAGAAAAGGCACTCAATGCACTGATCCCCTTCCAGAAGGGTGATTTCAAGGCGCTGTACGAGACCATGGAAGGCCGTCCGGTCACCATCCGTTTCTTAGATCCGCCGCTGCATGAGTTCGTTCCCAGCGATCCTGCCGATATCGACGATCTGGCAGTACAGATGATGATGAGCGCTGAGCAGGTACAGGAGATCTGCGATTCCCTCCATGAGTTCAACCCCATGATGGGACACCGCGGATGCCGTCTGGCAGTGACCTATCCGGAGATCGCCAAGATGCAGACCAGAGCTGTGATGGAAGCAGCCATCGAAGTAAAGGCAGAAAAAGGATATGATATCGAGCCTGAGATCATGATCCCGCTGGTGGGCGAAAAGAAAGAGTTGAAATATGTAAAGGACGTTGTGGTTGAGACTGCTGAGCAGGTTAAGGCGGAAAAGAATTCCGACATCGAATATCACATCGGTACCATGATCGAGATCCCGAGAGCAGCCCTTCTGGCTGACGAGATCGCAGAGGAGGCTGAGTTCTTCTCCTTCGGTACCAACGACCTGACCCAGATGACCTTCGTCTTCTCCCGTGATGACGCAGGGAAGTTTTTGGAGGAGTACTACAAGAAAAAGATCTACGAGTCCGATCCTTTTGCAAGACTGGATCAGAACGGCGTCGGACAGCTTGTTGCAATGGCAGCCAAGAAGGGACGCAAGGTTCGTCCGAACATCAAGCTTGGTATCTGCGGCGAGCACGGCGGAGATCCTTCTTCCGTAGAGTTCTGCCACAAGGTGGGTCTGACCTATGTTTCCTGTTCACCTTTCCGTGTACCCATCGCAAGACTGGCAGCAGCACAGGCAGCCATCAACGAGAAAAAGGAAAAGAAGAGCGTGATCGACGAAGATCTGAAAGCAGGTCTGAAGGATGCAGCCGATAAGGCACAGGCCATCGCAAAGGATCTGGCCGATGCAAGCGTGGAAGCTGCAAAGGCAGGACTTGCAGGACTGAAGGCAGGTATAGAGGAAGCCAAGAAAGCATACAATGCCGGCAAGTAAGATTGATGCGAAGAATCTAAGATGAACTGACTACAACAGGATACAAAGACAGGGCGACAAGTGGGCGCCCTGTCTTCGTTTCATAAGAACAGAGCCAAGGAGCCCTGGGAACGGACGAATCACATATGGGATTATCGAAAGCACTGAAGGATCTGCTCATCCCTCTTTGGGAGGCATATCGAAATGCCCGCCTGGCAGGCGGAATGATGACCAATACGGTTGCGGATTTCAATTACAACTTCAATACGATCTTGAAGGCACGGATAGACGCCCTGGTGTCGCAGGAAATGGAGAATGATCAGGAGACGAGAGAGTGCCGTTTCCTGATGCGTTTAAGCGAAAACGGGTGGACCGTGGGAGATATGGAATTTTTCGCAGGTCTCTATGAAGCCCTGGACAATATGGATCCCAAGGACCCAAAAGGACTTGAGCTTCTTGAGGAGCTTACGAATACGAAGATCACCACCATGGATCAGCGCTATGACATGTTCAACAAGGTAGGAAATGTCGTAGCCATCCTGCAGACGAATATGCAGGATTCGCAGAAGCTTGTGGATCTGATGAACGATGCGATGTCAGCGGTACCTACCTACGGAGAATATCCGGAGGATAAGGCCTATGAGAAAACACTGAGGCAGGAGGGTACCTTTAACTCCCGGGTGGTGGTAGAGAAGGGAAGGCGTCTGGATATCCGCAAGGGTCTCTTTCTGGAGGCAGGCTACCGTCAGAAGCGTTCGGATGATGAAAAGCAGAAGAGCAGGGATCTTGGTACCTATGTGATGGAAGAGATGTCCGGGGAAGAGATCGAGAGCACGCCCCTGAACTATGCCCAGAGGACACGGAGTCTGAGAAAAACCAACCGCCAGGCCATCAAGGAGGTTTTCGGGGAAGAGGTCTTCGATGAGATCGATGAAGTTCATCAGGGCACAGAAGAGGAAAGAACGATCCCCATCCATCATGCCCTGGGCAATCAACTGATCAAGGACGGTCATGAGGTGCTGGAGTTTGATCTGGCCGGAACCGGATATATGATGCCCAGAAGAGAGCATCAGGGACAGCACGGAAAAGAGAGTGCCAAGGAGCTGACGGAGGAAGAGATACAGGGCAGCCTGAAGGATACCTACGGAGAGGTGGTCGAGGATAAAAACGGTAAGATCTATTCCGGTATCCGCTGCAAAACCAGGGATTATAAATTAAAGGACGGTACCGTCATCAATAAGACCCGGTTTTCCATCCAGGGCCCCAATCTGGTCAATATCGGGGATTACAGCATTGAGAATACCAGAGTCTATGTGAAGAATCTCACCAAAGAATACGTGATGGATCTCTTTGATAAATGGAGCAGAAAAGAGGAAGAACCCAGGGATATTTATGTCCTGATCTCCGGCCATTCCAGAGGTGCCGTTTCCGCCGGTGAGAGCGTCCATTATATCCAGAGATGGCTGGATGATTATGTGGAAAAAAATAAGAAAACCCATCCGGAATTCAAGGACTACGCAGAGAGGATCAAGAAGGTGCTGCTGCAAAGAGATGCGGTTCCCGGTGCGGGCACCAATATTCGTCTGGGGAAAAATGACCTTCGGAAGATCCCGAATCTGAACGCAACGGTTTTTTGCTCCATGGCACAGGAGCATACGGATATGGCCTTCCCGCTCCAGAACGTAAGGGGTGCACAGAGGATCATCATTTCCACCACATCCCACAGTATGGATCTGGCGGAGATCGATCTGTCCCAGAGAACGCGGACGGAGGACGGAAGTGCCCATCAGGTAGGCCTGTATGATGCGGAGACCGGAGAGTACTACCGTAAAAGCGGGATCTCCCAGATGCCGGAGGGCGTCTATATCACGGATGAGCGCTACAATGTGGTCCGCCTGACCAGCTACAGCCAGCTGGGAAAGCTGGTAGACAGTGTCTATGCGGGAAAACCCAAGCAGGAGGGCAGAGTGAAGGCCCTTCATAAAATGGTCCGGAACTGGTTTTATGATAACAATCTGACCATGTCCTACAAATCGGAGGGCGAGTACGAAAAGGCAAAGGATAAAGCCCTGATGCAGATGGAAAAGGTTCTGGCCAATCCCTCCAAGAGGCTGCGTCAGGTCCAGAGCGAGATCAGAAAGCTGGATGAGCTTATGCTGTCCAATGCCTCCAAGGGGCAGGTAGCAGCCCAGAACAAAAAGCTCATAGAGGCCTGCAAGGCCTATATGAAAAAAACCAAGATCCCGGCGGTGGGAGACAGAGCCGAGAAGATGGATATGGTCTGTGACCTGTTGACCTTTGCACAGAGAGAGAACAATTACTTTGCCAAAGGTCTGGACCTTGCCTCTCAAAAAAACAAAGAGGGCAAGAATGAAAGATTGCTGGAAAAAGAAAAGGAGCGTCTGGAGCAGGAAAAACAGCTTAAAGATTATCTCACCAAGTTGGGGAAGCACTTTAAGACCCAGCTGGGGAAGTGTGATAAGGCAATTGGTCCGAAGAAAACGGAAGAAGAAAGAAAGTTTCTGAAAAAACAGAATAAAGCAGCTGAAATAGGGCCGGATATGTCCTTGCAGGAGGTCCGGCAGACACTTCTTGATCTGGGGATTTATGCGGATCGGATAATACGTGCAAACGGGGCCTCCAATGCGAAGGAAGTGATCAGGCTTGTCAGTATTGCGAAGGCGGTTTACAAAGACACAGAAGCGGTGGGAAAGGAGTTTGATAAATCCACCAGATATTTCGGGGATCTGACCCCTACCGTCAATGAGCGGATCGCCGAGCGGGAGGCAAAGATCGAACATCTGGAGAGCGTGATCAAAAACGGCGGAAAAGAGCCGGATGAAAAACAGCAGGCCAAGGAGCGGGTGGAGGAAGCCATCCGAAATGAAAAGAGACGTTTTGATGCACTGAAGAGGCAGGGGGCTGCCGGGAAAAAACCGGCCCTTGGAAGAAACGATCTGTCCCTGTCCGCTGCCAAGCTGGTCTTTCTGGAGACGATCCGGGATGCGGAGGCGCAAAACGGATACGCCAATGCAAAGGGCGTGCTGGCAAAGCTGGCGGACCACAGACTGATGGAGATCGCAGCCGTGCCCATAGCGGAGAGGCCGGGATTTGAAAAACTGGCCAGCACCTGCACGGCTTCACAACTGAAGCAGCAGTATGATGCCATGTTGCAAAAACCCGCCAAAACCCTTGGGATGTGATTTGATTTTTTACCCTGAAATGTAGTATAATAAATCCGATTATGACGTTTATTTTTTGCGTATGATACAGGGAGAGAGACCATGATCTTTCGATGCAAAAGTTGCGGCGGAAACACCGTCTATTCACCGGAACGAAAGCAGATGTACTGCCCCTACTGCGAGAGCACAGACAATGAGGAGTGCATCCCTTCCGAAGAGACGATCCTGTGTCCTGCCTGCGGCGGCGAGCTGAAGGTGGGAGATTACAACGCGGCCCTGCGCTGCGAATACTGCGACAGCTATGTGATCTTAGAGGAGCGCACTACGGGACAGTATGAGCCGAAGATGCTGCTGCCCTTTACCAAGGGACACAAGGATGCGGAGCAGATCCTGAAGGATAACTTCGGACGGCGCAGATTTTTGCCGGATGATTTTCTTTCCGATGCCAAGCTCTCCGGTATGGAAGGGATGTATGTTCCCTTTTTCCTGTATGATTTTGATGTACGCTATACCATTTCCGCCATCGGTCATAAGGTAAGGACCTGGACCTCCGGCAGCTATCAATATACCGAGGATTCCACCTACAAGGTGGAGCGGTCCATGATCGTGCCCATCGAAAAGATGCCTGTGGATGCCTCCTATGAGAAACCGGATCCGGTGATGGATCTCATGGAGCCCTACGACTATTCCCAGCTGCAGGACTTTGATCCCAAGTACCTATCCGGCTTTCTGGCAGAGCGCTACAACATGGAAAGCGAGGTGCTCCTGCCCAGGGTACAGGGGAAAGCCAGAGAGGATGCCAAGAGCATTACGGAGCAGACCATCAGTGGCTATTCCTCCATGACGAGCCGTGCCGATGCGGTGTCCTTCAGGCACAACAGTACCACCTACGCCATGTTTCCGGTGTGGACCTACTTTTACAAGTACATGGATAAGATGTATCCCTTTTACATCAACGGACAGACAGGCAAGCTGGTAGGGGATCCTCCCCAGTCCAAGATCAAGATGCTGCTGTATTCCGGAACCGTGATGGCGGGGATCCTTTGCATCCTTATCATGTGGAACGTGATCATGGGACTGCTGTAAGCCTTTGTGCGGATGAGAATGGGTGAAACATGAAACTGTATCTGAAACATTTTAAGATTTTCTTCATATTGCTGGCCGTCCTTTTGGTGGCTACCATCGGTTTTGCCGTTTATCGAAGTGCCAATCCCAAGGAGCCCATTAAGCGCAACAATGCGGATTGCACCACGGAGCGGGTATTTGACAGAGGTGAGCTTCTAACGGATGACCAGGAACAGAGCCTTCGGGCCCTAATAGCCGAAAAAGAGCAGCTTTGCGGCTGCGACATCGTGCTGGTGACCTTGAACGAGCCTGTGGGAGATTCCCAGGATGCCCTGATGAACTGGGCGGATGATTTTTATGATGAGAACGCCTTCGGCTTTGACAAGCCCCACGGAGACGGCTGCGTGCTGGTGGACAACTGGCACAGCTACGGAGATTATAACGGAGATACCTGGTTTTCCACTTCCGGAAAAGTAATGTCGGCCTATTCCTCTTCGGATATCGACAGTCTTTTGGAGGACATCTTTGAGGTGGTGAATGAAAACCCCTACGAGGCCTATCGGATCTACGTCAATGAAGTGGCAAAGCATATGATGCCTGCCTCGGAA
Source organism: Lachnospiraceae bacterium (assembly GCA_016282595.1). Lineage (GTDB taxonomy): Bacteria > Bacillota > Clostridia > Lachnospirales > Lachnospiraceae > RGIG7926. The sequence goes on along the minus strand of JAEEKV010000154.1, from coordinate 32,669 downwards.
AAGATGAAGCTGCCCATCCCGTTGATGCTTCTCATCAGCCTTGTGATCACCGCTATTTACTTTTTGATCCAGGCCCTGGGAGAAAAGGCCAAGGATACCACAACCCCCATGACCTATGTCACAAACGGAAAACCCGAGATGGAGCACCAGGCAGATATGTTCCTCAATAAGACCGTCCATAAGAGAAAGATCGAAACCTCCTCTTCATCGGGAGGCGGAGGCGGTCACATTTCCTCCGGCGGATTTTCCCACGGAGGCGGAGGCGGCCATCACTGAGATCTGAAAGAAACAGGCAGTTAAAAGGAGCAGGAAATGTTTTTATCGAAATTCAGTCAGGCGATCCAGCCGGAGAACAAGGGTCTCCACATTATGATCGTCGGCTGCGGAAAAGTGGGCGTTACGCTGGTAGAGCAGCTTGGCAAGGAAGGACATGATATCACCGTCATCGATATCGACGGGGCCCTGGTGCAAAATGTGACCAATACCTACGACATCATGGGTATGGTGGGAAACGGCGCCAGCTACAGTGTCCAGATCGAGGCGGGCATTGCCGATACGGATCTGTTCATTGCCGTGACCGGCTCGGATGAGCTGAATCTTCTGTGCTGTACCGTGGCAAAACAGGTCGGTGACTGCGCGGCCATCGCCAGAGTCCGTACGCCTGATTACAGTAAGGAGTCGGCTTACCTTCGTGAAAAACTGGGACTTGCCATGATCATCAATCCGGAGCTGGAAACAGCCCTGGAGGCCTGCCGCATTTTGCTTTTGCCCTCGGCCCTTGAGGTGGGCTCCTTTGCTCACGGTCAGGCGGAGATGGTAAAGTTTAAGATCCCGGAAGGCAATATCCTGGACGGCAAAACACTGATGGAGCTTCACCGGAACGTGGAATCCAATCTTCTGGTCTGCGTGGTGGAGAGAGAGGAAAAGGTCATCATTCCCTCCGGTGCATTTGTGCTGCAGAAGGATGATGTCATCAGCTTTGTTTCCACCCCCAAGATCGCCAGATCCTTTTTGTCCAAGATCGGATTCAATATCCGGCAGGCCAGATCCGCCATGATCGTCGGCGGCGGAAGGGCAGCCTACTATCTGGCAACACAGCTTTTGAAAAACGGCATCGAGGTGCGGATCATCGAGCAGGACAAAAAGCGCTGCGAGGAGCTTAGCATTTTGCTTCCCAAGGCCATCATCATCAACGGAGACGGCTCGGACGAAGAGCTCCTTCGGGAAGAGGGCGTAGACAGCGTGGAAGCCTTTATCCCCCTGACGGGAATCGATGAGGAGAACATCATCCTCACCCTGTTTGCCAGACAGTTTTCCAATGCCAAGGTCATTACCAAGATCAACCGCATCGGCTTTAAGAGCGTTATTGACAAGCTGGATTTAGGATCCATCCTGTTTCCGAAATACATTACCTCCGAGGCCATTATCGCCTATGTGCGTGCTATGTCCAACACCATCGGTCGAAACAACATCCGTACCCTGTACTACCTGGTGGATCGAAAGGCCGAGGCCATTGAGTTTGAGATCGAGGAGGAGTCGGCGGTAACAGGGGTTCCTCTTATGAACCTTTCCTTAAAGCCCAGTCTTCTGGTGACCTGTATCAACCGCGGCGGAAAGATTTTGATCCCCAAAGGTACCGACGAGATCCGGGTAGGAGATACCGTTATCATCGTAACGGTTCATACCGGCTTTAATGATATTCTGGATATCCTGGCATAGCATACCGGGAAACTGAAGATAAGAGAAGAAAAGAGAAATCACCATGAATCGACCAATGATCCGCTATGTCCTTGGGAGCGTTTTAAAGATCGAAGCACTGCTTTTGATGCTGCCCTGGCTGGTGGGAATGATCTATCGGGAAACACAGGCAGTTTACTATGTGGCGGTTGCCAGTCTCTGCGGGCTCTTCGGCCTTCTGATGACTTACAAAAGACCGTCCAGCAACGTGTTTTACATGAAGGAAGGATGTCTGACCACAGCCCTTTCCTGGATTATTTTATCCATGTTCGGTGCCGTTCCATTTTTTGCAACGGGAGAGATTCCTTCTTATGCGGATGCACTGTTTGAGACCATCTCCGGTTTTACCACCACCGGAGCATCCATCCTTTTGGATGTGGAGGCCATGTCCCATTGCTCCCTGTTCTGGAGGTCCCTGACCCACTGGATCGGCGGTATGGGTGTGCTGGTGTTTTTGCTGGCGGTAGTGCCCATGAGCGGCGGCGGCAGCATGAACCTTATGCGGGCGGAAAGCCCCGGGCCCTCTGTGGGCAAGCTGGTACCCAAGATCAAAACCACAGCCCGGATCCTTTACGTGATCTATCTGGCTATGACACTCATCGAGGTGATCCTGCTGCTTTTCAGCGGCATGCCTTTGTTTGACAGCCTGACCCTTTCCTTCGGAACGGCTGGTACCGGAGGCTTCGGTATCAGGGGAGATTCCATCGCCAGCTACAGTGTGCTGCAGCAATGGATCATTACCGTGTTTATGATCCTCTTCGGCGTGAATTTTAACTTTTACTACTTCCTGTTGTACAAGCAGATCAAGAAGGGCTTTTCCATGGAGGAGGTTCGCTGGTATCTGATCATCATCCTGACTGCCATTGCCGGCATCTGGCTCAATATCAGACACCTGTACGAATCGGGCTTCAAGGCTCTGACGGATGCGGCCTTTCAGGTAGGCTCCATCATTACCACCACCGGATTTTGCACCACGGACTTTGATCTGTGGCCCGGTTTTTCCAGATCCATTCTGGTGCTTTTGATGTTCATCGGTGCCTGCGCCGGAAGTACCGGAGGCGGTATGAAGGTTTCCCGCGGCATCATTGCCGTAAGGACGCTGAAAAAGGAGCTGTTATCCTACATCCATCCCAAGAGCGTCAAGAAGATTCAGTACGAGGACAAGCCCCTGGAGCATGACGTCCTTCGCTCACTGAATGTGTATATCATTACCTACGTGATCATCTTCAGCATGTCGGTGCTGTTGCTCTCGCTGGATGAGTACGATCTGGTAACCAATTTTACCGCAGTAGCGGCAACCTTTAATAACATCGGTCCCGGCCTTTCCATGGTGGGACCCACCGGGAACTTCGCATTTTTCTCCATTCCGGCTAAGATCCTTCTGATGATCGATATGCTGGCGGGAAGACTGGAGCTGTTCCCGATCCTGATCCTGTTCCATCCTGAGATCTGGAGAGAGTTCTTTTCCAAAAAGCAGGAGCGGGAAGATGGCAAGGGAAAAAAGCAGGGGATAAAAAACTGAGGGTGTTTTACGGAACCGGTTGATCTGCCGTCCCGGGGGACGGTCCACGCCTGTGGCCTTATAGTGCCAAGTGCAGAAGAAGGAGACAGCTATGTATGAGATCGGTGATTATGTTGTAAGCGCTAACGAAGGGGTTTGCAAAGTAACGGATATCGTGACGATGGCCATGCCCGGAAGACGGGATGGAAAAAAATGCTACGTGATCGTACCCGAAGGACAGAAGGGCGGAAAGCTCTATATTCCCGTGGACAGTGATAAACACCAGGTGCGTCCCATCATGACCAGAGAAGAGGTGGATCAGCTTCTGGATGAGATGGTCATGATCGAGGAGACCTGGATCGAGAGCGATAAAATGAGAGAGCAGATCTACAAGGAGGCCATTTTCTCCTGTGATCCCAGGCGCCTTGTGAGCATCCTTCGGACTATGTACCTGCGGGGCAACAAGCGGGCCGCGGAAGGGAAAAAGGTGACGACGGTAGATGAGCGGTATTTCAGGATCGCAGAGAAGAATCTGCACAGTGAGATGGCCTTTGTGTTGGAGATCACGACGGACGAGGTCATGGAGCTGGTCAAGAAAAAATACGAGCAGGCCGGGATGATCTGAACGAAGAATGATCTGAACGAAGGAGGATCAAAGGACATATACTTGCCGGAATGATTTCAATCCGGATGGTTTGATCAAACAAAGAGAGGATAATGCATATATGGTTTTTTATTTAGTAGATTATGAGAATACAGGGATTCGGGGGATCACCGGAGTGGAGGAGCTTTTACAGGAGGATCGCCTGATCATCTTTTACGGACCCAGAACAGGGTCCGTCCCTTTTGAGGATCTGGTAAAGATCACCTCCACAAGAGCTAAGCTGGAATTTATCCGTACCACGAAAACGGCGAAGAATTACCTGGACTTCCAGCTGACAACCTACTTAGGTTACCTGGTGGCAAAGGCAGTGGAGCTTTCACAGGAGGGGGCTGATGCATCCAATGAAGTGATGATCATCAGCCGCGATGCGGGCTTTGATGCCGTTGTGGATTTCTGGTCCGAAAAGGGAATTTCGATCAGCCGCTTCCACAATCTGGCAAGGCAGATCCTGCCGGATGAGAAAAAGACCAGGACCAAATCGACAGCTTCCGCAGAGACCAAGAAGACCACAAAGAAGGCCACAGGCTCTGCCGAGAAAAAGACTGCAGATGAGAAAGCAAAGGCAGCGGCTGCAAAGAATACAGAGAAAAAGACGAAAGCCCAAAAGAACGATAAGGCCGATGCAGATACTGTTGCAAAGGAAGGAAAGGAAAACTCCGGCAAAGGGAAGAATGCCCGGAAAAAGGAACAACAGGATACGGCCAAGCAGAATCAGAAAGCAGCTTCCCAAAATAACAACCAACAGAATAACAACAAACAGAATCAGAATCAGCAGAATAACAATCAACAGAATAATAACGGACAGAGTAACAACAAGATCTCCGAGGCGGTCAAGAAAAAGATCCGTGCAGCCTTCAAGGAGGAGGGTCTGACCCCGGGTGCTTACCGCAAGCTCTATGCATGCATGCTGGAAAGTAAGGATAAGGCAACCTTCAATACCGCTTTGGTACACGCGTTTACCCAGGAGATCGGAAATAGGTATTATAAGTTGGCGCTTCCTGCCTTTAATGCCTTCATCGGGGCGGCAAAATAGTAAGGAGACGGATCGGCAAAGGAGCCGGGCCTGCTTCTTGAAAGAAAGCAGCGATTGCGCTATACTAATTATTTGATTGTTTTAGATAAAACAGAAAGGAAACACGATCATGGAACTGACAAACATAAGAGATCTATTCAGACAACAGGAGGCCTTTGCTGATAAGGAAGTGACCATCGGCGGCTGGCTTCGTTCCAAAAGAGATTCCAAGACCTTCGGGTTTCTGGTGATCAATGACGGAACCTTTTTTGAACCCCTGCAGGTAGTCTATTCCGACAAACTTGCCAATTTTGATGAGATCAGCAAATCCAACGTTGGAGCCGCGCTGATCGTAACCGGAGTTGTGACACCCACTCCCGATGCCAAGCAGCCCTTTGAGATCCAGGCAACCGAGGTTGTCATCGAAGGAGCCTCTGCACCGGATTATCCGCTGCAGAAAAAGAGACATACCATGGAGTATCTTCGGACCATTTCCCATCTGCGTCCCAGGACCAACACCTTTGAGGCGGTCTTCCGTGTCCGCTCCTTCATTGCCTATGCCATCCACAAATTCTTCCAGGAACGGGATTTTGTTTATGTACATACCCCGCTGATCACCGGAAGTGATTGCGAGGGCGCAGGCGAGATGTTCAGAGTCACCACTCTGGACTTTGATGATCTTCCCCGCACCGAGGAAGGCAAGGTTGATTTTTCTCAGGACTTTTTCGGAAAAGAGACGAATCTTACTGTCAGCGGACAGTTAAATGGTGAGACCTTCGCACAGGCCTTTAAGAACATTTACACCTTCGGTCCTACCTTCCGTGCAGAGAACTCCAACACCACCAGACATGCGGCTGAGTTTTGGATGATCGAGCCGGAGATTGCTTTTGCGGATCTGAAGGACGATATGATGCTGGCAGAAAGCATGATCAAATATATCATCCGCTTTGTGCTGGAAAATGCACCGGAGGAGATGAACTTCTTTAACAGCTTTGTAGATAAGGGCCTCATCGAGCGCCTGAACCATGTGGCAAGCTCCGACTTTGGCCACATCACTTATACCGAGGCCATTGAGATCCTTGAGAAGCACAACGACGAATTCGATTACAAGGTATTCTGGGGTGCGGATCTGCAGACAGAGCACGAGCGCTTCCTGACGGAAAAAGAGTTTGGCCGTCCTGTATTTGTTACAGACTATCCCAAGGAGATCAAAGCCTTTTATATGAAGCTCAATGAGGACGGTAAGACCGTGGCAGCTATGGACTGCCTGGTGCCCGGCATCGGCGAGATCATCGGCGGCAGCCAGAGAGAGGACAACTATGATGTCCTGCTGCAGCGTATGAAGGAGTGCAACCTAAAGCCCGAGGATTACGAGTTCTACCTGGATCTTCGCAAGTACGGCTCTACCCGCCACGCAGGCTTCGGCCTCGGCTTCGAAAGATGCGTTATGTACTTAACGGGTATGGGTAACATCCGCGACGTTGTACCGTTCCCTAGGACAGTAAACAATTGTGACCTATAGGAGGATAAACCAATGAGCACTATCACCATCCCGGAGGGCTACGCGCCCGCACTGGGAATCAAAGATACCGAAAAAGCCATCAAACGTGTGAAGGACTTTTTCCAGAGAGAACTCATTACCCAGCTGAACTTATCCCGTGTTTCCGCGCCCCTTTTTGTGGAGCCGGAGTCCGGATTGAATGATAACTTAAACGGCGTTGAGCGTCCCGTTTCCTTCGGCATTAAGGAGCAGGGAGAAAAGCCCTGCGAGATCGTACATTCCCTGGCAAAGTGGAAACGTATGGCCCTTGGCAAATACGGCTTCTCCGTAGGAGAAGGTCTTTACACCGATATGAACGCCATCCGCAGAGATGAGGATACGGACAACATTCATTCCATCTATGTGGATCAGTGGGACTGGGAAAAGGTCATCGAAAAAGAGCAGAGAAACGAAGAGACCTTAAAGGACGTAGTCAAATCCGTTTACGAGGCTCTTCGCGTTACCGAAAAATATGTGGCAAACGAGTACAACTATGTAGAGTGCTTTTTACCTGAGGAGATCACCTTTATCACCACCCAGGAGCTTTTGGACAGATATCCTGATCTGAGTGCAAAGGAAAGGGAAAGAGAAGCCGCTAAGGAGTACGGCGCAGTCTTTTTGATGCAGATCGGAGATAAGCTGTCAAACGGCGAGCCTCATGACGGCCGTGCACCGGACTATGATGACTGGAAGCTGAACGGTGATATCATCGTTTATTACCCTGTACTGGACATCTCCTTTGAGATCTCCTCCATGGGGATCCGTGTGGATGAGGATTCTCTGAAGGAGCAGCTGGATAAGGCAGGCTGCCCGGAAAGAGCCAAACTTCCCTTCCAGAAGGCCCTTTTGAACAGGGAACTTCCCTACACCATCGGTGGCGGTATCGGCCAGTCCAGAATCTGTATGTTCTTCCTGCGTAAGGCTCATATCGGAGAAGTACAGGCTTCTATCTGGCCCGAAAAGGATGTTAAGTACGCAAAAGAGCACGGCGTAATGCTGCTGTAAAATCGATAGGATTTATAGAAAAAAGTAAGCATAGGCTAACTTTTAAAACCGGGAGGACAAAGCTATGGCAATTTTGGTAACAGGCGGAGCCGGATTTATCGGCAGTCATACAACCGTAGAATTGATCAGTGCAGGTTATGATGTAGTGATCGTGGATAATCTGTCTAACTCCAGTGAAAAATCCCTTGCCCGTGTGAAACAGATCACCGGAAAAGAGATCCCCTTCTATCAGACAGACATTTTGGATCGGGAAGGATTGCAGAAGATCTTTGATGAAAACAAGATCGAAAGTGTGATCCATTTTGCAGGCCTCAAGGCAGTGGGCGAGTCAGTGGAAAAGCCCTGGGAGTACTATCAGAACAACATTGCAGGTTCCCTTGTACTCTTTGACGTGATGCGTAAAAACGGCTGCAAGAATATCATCTTTTCCTCTTCCGCTACAGTTTACGGTTTGCCTGCAGAGATCCCCATTACCGAAAACTGCCCCAAGGGAGAGATCACCAATCCTTACGGACAGACCAAGAGTATGTTAGAGCAGATTTTGTCTGATATTCAGAAGGCGGATCCCGAGTGGAACGTGATCCTGCTTCGGTATTTCAATCCCATCGGTGCCCATGAAAGCGGCCTCATCGGAGAGAATCCCAACGGCATCCCCAACAACCTGATGCCGTATATCACCCAGGTTGCCGTAGGCAAACTGGAAAAACTGAGAGTCTTCGGAAACGATTATGATACGCCGGACGGTACCGGAGTCAGAGATTATATCCATGTGGTGGATCTAGCACTGGGACACGTTAAGAGCGTAGCCAAGCTGTCCGAGAATCCGGGGCTTAAGATCTACAACCTGGGAACCGGAATCGGTTACAGCGTGCTGGATATCATCAAGAATTTTGAAGAGGCAACAGGGGTTACCATCCCCTATGAGATCGCACCCAGAAGAGCGGGGGATATTGCCACCAACTATGCGGATCCCTCTCTTGCGAAAAAAGAGCTGGGCTGGCAGGCAGAGCGGGACATCAGGAAGATGTGCGAGGATGCCTGGAGATGGCAGAGCCAAAATCCCAACGGCTTTGAGGACTGATCATGTTTCGTATGTGGGTGAAAAAAATAAAGGACAGTCACCTGATCGAAGATACGGTGATCTGTGACGATTCAGACAAGCGCAGGACACAGAAGGTGTTTTCTGCGCTTGAGTCTGCCTGCAAACAGTTCGACCTGGCCAAGCCCATCTGGCTGGACAAGACCATCAAGGAGTTCCAGCTGCATTCCAAAACACGCTTTTACCAGGATCATTTCATCGAAGAGATCCCCTTTGATTATCTGGAGATTGAAGTCATAGAGGATGAGTAATCCTGCCCCTGAGATTGTATCCGGCAGGGAAATATGGTACAATATAACGGAAACTGGGCTATTTTGCAAAAACGGTTAACCGAAGTAGCAGCATAGGAAAAGAAATATGGAATACATACCCGAAATGAAGGACGAGGTAGATAGCTGGCAGGAAGTGCAGCTTGTCTATAGCTCGGCGCTGAAGGAAGTCAATACCAAGCTGGAGATCTTAAATGATGAGTTTCAGCATGTGCATCAGTACAATCCCATTGAGCACATCAAGGCCAGGATCAAGACTTCCGAAAGCATTGTGAAAAAACTGAAGAAAAACGGATATGAGACCACCATCCCCAACATGGTAAAGTATGTCAATGACATTGCCGGGATCAGGGTCATCTGCTCCTTTACCTCGGATATCTACCGTATCGCGGAAATGCTCATCAACCAGAGCGATCTGAAGGTGGTTTCCGTCAAGGACTATATCTTAAATCCCAAGGACAGCGGTTATAAGAGTTATCATCTCATTGTAACGGTGCCCGTCTTTTTGTCTGACAGGATCCTGGATGTGAAGGTGGAGATCCAGATCAGAACCGTAGCCATGGACTTTTGGGCGTCCTTAGAGCATAAGATCCATTATAAATTTGAAGGCAACGCACCGGAGCATATCAAAAGAGAGCTGGTGGAGTGCGCCATGATGGTATCGGATCTGGACGCTAAGATGCTGTCCCTGAATGAAGAGATCCAAAGCCTGAAGGTTGATTAAAAGTGGATGAAAAAGAAAAAACTCCCCATAAAATGAGGAGTGCCGCGAAGCCTTTCGGCCCCGCGGCTATTATGAAAAAATATCTTTGAGTATTTCTAAAAAGAGGACTTGTTTAAACTGTTGTTTAACTTGTATTTATAGTATCATCCAGATATGAATAAAATATGAACACGATGTAAAGGTTTAGTTAATATAGACAAATTCTAAAACGTTTAAGTAGATTTTTTGTACAAATTGCACAAAAACAGAGAGTCGAAATGAACAGATTAGGAGTCAAACGGAGACGAGGGAGGTTTGGAATGGACAATTTTATGGACAGACTTTCAGGAAGATTTCATGCAGGGGAACTGATTCAGGCCAACAGGGAAGCAGAAGCCAGACAAATGCAAAAGCTCAAGGAGCAAAATGATGAGCAGACACAGGTACTTTCCGAGATCCGCCGCCTGAATTTAAAGACTGTGGAGATCTCCGAGCAGGTATCCCAGATGGCTGCACTTTCCATTGAACGTCTCGAAGAGTTTGAGGATGTCTTAAAGAATGCTGCCGCCGCCGCTGAGCAGGAGAAGAACCTGAATGCGGAAAACGCTTTAGACGGCGGAACCGGATGGGAGCTGGAGATGTATCAGGGCATGAGCCAGCTGCATACCGAGCTGCAGAATGTGGAATCCCTGGAGAGCTCTCTTTTGTCCTTCCAGGAAAACCAGTCGGAGCACAATGCCAAGTTGGCAGCGCTCATGCAGGAATTTTTGGATAACCAGAACAAGCCTACCAGTTGGCAGACTGAGGTTTGGCAGAGCATGTCCATGATGCAGCAGCAGCTCCAGAACTTAGAGCAGAGCGCAGGCTCTCAGATGAGCGTACAGGAGCAGATGCAATCCACCTATGTGGAGTTCACCCGGAAGATGGAGGATCGGTATGCCGCCATCTCCGAAAAAATGGACACCAATCTGGGCAAGGATGTAAAGCCCAACTTTGTATATGAGATTGAAGCCTCTTTGAGCGAGATCGAAAACAGCGCCGTGCGGGGAAGGCAGGAGACCTGGACCAAGATGGACCAGCTTCGGGATGCACTGTCCGAAGGCAGCACCGATAAGATCGTAGCGGAAATGTCCGAGCTTTTAAAAGAGGACGGAAAACAGACCGCCGAAACCTTGTCTCAGATCAAAGAGCTTGTAGTAGGTCTTCGGGTATATCTGGATGAGGTAGAGAAGAAGGTAGAGGACTTTGTCCATAAGGAAGACGTAAAGGTATATCGGAACGTTCAGGCTGCAGTGATGGAAACCGTCAGCGCCAGAAACAGAGACGTTTTGGAACGATTGGATCATATAGAAAAGAGAACGGATAAACAAAAGGGATTGAAGGCACTTATGGTATTTACCTGCCTGTTCTCCCTCGCCTCGCTGGCGATCACCGTATTGCAGATGCTGGGCATTTTATAAGATGAGTTATTTTACACGTTATCACAGAAGAATGCGAATATGCAGATTAAAAACAGCGGCTTTGACCTTTGTCATAGCCCTGTTTTTGTTGCCGAATTTCACCATGTATCATCCCGAGGGCAACAACGTATTTGAGGTCATGGTGAACGGGCAGATCGTTGGACGTCTTCGCAGCGGCCAGGATCCGGAAAGTCTGTTGATGCAGGCAAGGCGTAGGATCGCTGAAGAAAAGGGCGATATTTTTTATGCCCAGGCGGATCTGTATGTGGAGCCCAGAGAAGACAACTTCGCCCATTTTTCCTCCGACGAAGAGATGACAGACAGGATGGAAGAGGTACTCAGAAGCGGGGAGATCGCAGTGGATCAGCCCGCTTACTCCGTGAAGGTAGGCACCACCCTTGTAAACGTCAGAAGTCTGGATCAGGTAAGAGAGCTGCTGCAGACAGCCATTGACGGCTATCAGGAAAAACAGGATTTTGTGGTGGCGCTTACCAATGATGAGGACCGCCAGATCAACGTGCTCAAGGCACAGACCATTGACCAGGATACGGCCACTGAGCTGGATAAGGTATCCGCCGAGGCCGGAGATTCGGATGTGCTGGAAGCGCCCAGGGCCGGGCTGAAGGCCGCAGGAGAAGGCTTTGCAGGCTTTGACTACGGGCTGAAAAATCTGTATTTTGCCGATCAGGTAGAGGTGGTGGAATCCTATCTGTCAGACGCAGAATTAACGGATCCTGCCCAGGCTACGCAGATCTTAACCAATCCGGCCCAGGAGCAGAAGATCTATGAGGTACAGTCCGGGGATACCCTTTCGGAAATTGCTCTTTCCACGGAAACGCCCCTGGATACCCTGATTGCACTGAATGAAACCCTGGAGGATGAAAATTCCACCATCCGCGTGGGTCAGGAGCTCATCATCACCTCCCCCGTTCCGCCTCTTTCCATAGGAAGGCAGGAGGAGCTTTACTACGAGGAAAACTACGAGGCCGAGATTGAATATATTTATAATGATAACTGGTACACCACGGATAAAGAGGTGCGCCAGGCCCCTTCGGCTGGACACCGGAAGGTAGCGGCCAGGAAGACCTACTGGAACGACAAGGAGACAGACACCGAGATTTTGATGGAGGAAGTCACCTATCCCGCAGTGCCCAAGATCGTGGAGGTGGGGACCAAAGTACCGCCTACCTATATCAAGCCCATTTCCGGCGGACGGATCTCCTCGCCCTTCGGCAGAAGAAAAGCGCCCAAGAAGGGAGCTTCCACCTATCATAAGGGAATTGACTGGGCAACTCCTGTGGGAACTACGGTTGTGGCCTCCAGCGGCGGCGTTGTGGAGCGTGCAGGCTGGGGTAGCGGCTACGGCTATGTGGTTTATATCAACCATGAAGGCGGCAAACAGACAAGGTACGGACACCTTTCCAAGATTCTTGTAAAACCGGGTGAGAGGGTATCCCAGGGTCAGAAGATCGCCCTTTCCGGAAATACGGGACGAAGCACCGGACCCCACATCCACTTTGAGATTTTGGTTAACGGTGTAGCGGTAAATCCGCTGAATGTGATTAACTAGGCTTTACAAAAACAAAGATTTGGGTATATAATTGAAAAAGTTATGAAAACTTCCTAAGAGGTAAATCATGGAACAGTATGTGATAAGAGGCGGGAATCCTCTGGTGGGTGAAGTGGATATCGGCGGAGCCAAGAATGCTGCGCTTGCCATTTTAGCCGCATCCGTTATGACGGATGAGACGGTGAGGATCGATAACCTTCCGGATGTGCGGGATATCAATGTTTTGATCCAGGCCATGGAAGAGATCGGTGTCTCCGTTCAGAGAACAGACCGTCACACAGTCATTATCAATGCAGCAGGGATTCAGGATCTGCTGGTGGATAATGAATATATCAAAAAGATCAGGGCTTCCTACTATTTGTTAGGAGCGCTCCTTGGTAAATACAAAAGAGCAGAGGTTGCCCTTCCGGGCGGCTGTAACATCGGCTCCAGACCCATCGACCAGCATATCAAGGGCTTCCGTGCTCTTGGCGCCAATGTCCGGATCGCTCACGGCAGAGTTATCGCAGAGGCGGAAAAGCTGACGGGACGCCACATCTATATGGACGTGGTTACCGTAGGAGCCACCATCAACGTCATGATGGCTGCAGCCCTGGCTGAGGGCAGAACCATCATCGAGAATGCGGCAAAAGAGCCCCATGTCGTTGATCTTGCCAACTTTTTGAACAGTATGGGAGCCAACATCAAGGGCGCCGGAACCGATGTCATCAGGATCCGCGGCGTTGAGAAGCTCCATAAAACCGAATATTCCGTTATTCCCGATCAGATCGAGGCCGGAACCTTTATGTTTGCGGCAGCGGCTACCAAGGGAGATGTAACCGTCAGAAACGTGATCCCCAAGCATTTGGAGTCCATCACCGCAAAGCTTATCGAGCTTGGCTGTGAGGTCAGGGAATCCGATGACGAGGTCAGAGTAGTGGCATCCGGCCCCCTGACCCATACCCATGTAAAGACCTTGGCTTATCCCGGTTTCCCTACGGATATGCAGCCGCAGATCACCACGACCCTGGCTCTTTCCGATGGTACCAGCATCGTAACGGAGAGCATTTTTGAAAACCGCTTTAAGTACGTGGATGAGCTTGCCAAGATGGGAGCCAATATCAAGGTAGAAGGCAATACCGCCATCATTGACGGCGTAACCAAATACACGGGTGCCAGGATCTCGGCACCGGACCTTCGTGCAGGCGCAGCCCTTGTGATCGCAGGACTGGCAGCAGAGGGCATTACCGTGGTGGATGATATCTACTATGTGGAGCGTGGCTATGAAGATTTCGATGTGAAGCTCAGAGGACTGGGGGCCATGATCGAAAAGGTGGCAACGGAAAAAGAGATCCAGAAATTCCAGTTAAAGACAGGCTGATACAGAAGAAAAACCGCAGGAAACAAATCCTGCGGTTCGATTTTTATGTCTTGTTTTTTATGTCTTTTTTTCAGACCTTATACAAAGCATTCAATGGAGACATCCTTTTCGTTGGCCAGATCGATGAACTGGCTGCCGCATTTTACCATGGGCTTGGAAAGATGCTGCTTGTTGATATAGACGATATCGCCGATGAGTCCGTTGGTAAGCTTCACACGGTTGTTGATGAAGGTCTGTACCACGTTTTCCAAAAAGCAGAGAATGTATTCCGTCTCGTAGCGCTGCAGTCCTTCCTTTTCGAAGATCTCGATTACGGTGAAGGGGCACAGTGGACCACGATAGACTCTGGCGGCGGTCATGGCGTCATACACATCTGCGATGGCTACGATCTTGGCGAATTTATCGATCTTATCTCCCGTAAGTCCTAAGGGATAGCCGCTGCCGTCGCATTTTTCGTGATGCATCAGGGCCGCATTTTTAATATGGTCATCCAGATCCTGTTTTTGTAAGAGCTGGAAGCCGGAGATCGTGTGATTTTTCATGATCTTGTATTCTTCATCCGTCAGCTTGTCAGGCTTTTTGGTGATGGAATCCGGGATGGTAAGCTTGCCGATGTCGTGAAACAGTCCGCAAAGGGTTGCCAGTTTTTGCTCTTCCGGTGAAAAGTGCAGCCAGCCGGCCAAGAGAGAGGTGATCAGGGACACATTCAGGGAATGTGCATAGGTCAGATCGTCATATTGGCGCATGTTCTGCAAAAAGTGGAAGAAACCGAAGGAGGTGGTAGATTCCATATCGAAGGTATCGATGGTGGAGTGGAACACCTCGTTGACGTCGATGGGCTCACCCTGCTCTAAGATGGCGTTCATGGAGTTTTTGAATCCGCCAATGGCTTCATCAAAATTCGCCTGGAATTCGATAAACTCCGGTGAAGAACGGATGATCTCGGAATAGGACTGTCCCTCCGGCTCCTGATCCTCTACTCCCGCAGCTGCTTCCGCAGCGGACACCAGGGCGGCGGTGGGATCGCCGGACTCGGCCTTCTTTTTCCGGGCCTCCGTCTCGATCTCATCGATCCTGACGTTTAATATGTCATAGAGCTCCAGCTTGGTGATGAGCTTATCCGTCAGTGTGGTTCTCTTGGGAACGATCAGCTGGTTGTTGGAGGTATAGACATCCTCGCTGGTAACCATGCCGGGCGTCAGTTTTGACAACGGTACTCGCTTCATGCGGGGATCCGCTTGTTTGACTACATAGTTTTTCATACCAGTATCCTTTGTCGAGTTCCTTTTATTACGTAGTTATACACAATAATAATAGCACGAAAAGGTTTTTGTGAAAAGATAAAAATAAAAGGGCTTGACGCAGGAAGGGAAATGCAGTATATTCGTGGTTGGAATAGAATTTCTCTTATTCAGAGTGGTGGAGATACATAGGATCTGTGAAGCCACGGCAACCCCCGCAAGGGAAGGTGCCAACCTGAGCAATGCTACGGCGTTGAACAATAAGGGGACTTAGTCACAATGGTAACTCGGTCCGCTTATGGCGGACCTTTTTTAATGTATAAAGGAGAATTCCATGGAAAAAAGATTATTCACTTCCGAATCCGTAACCGAAGGGCATCCCGACAAAGTCTGCGACGCCATTTCCGATGCCATCCTCGATGCCTGCATCGCTGAGGATCCCATGAGCCGTGTGGCCTGCGAGACCACAGTATGTACCGGATTTACTCTGGTAACCGGCGAGATCACCACCAAAGCAAGACTGGACGTTCCGGCCATCGTAAAGAAGACCATCACCGAGATCGGCTATGTAGGCGGCGATATGGGCTTTGATGCCAACAGCAGTGCCGTTCTGGTAGCCCTGGATCAGCAGTCTGCTGATATCGCCATGGGCGTTGATAAGGCGCTGGAAGCCAAAGAGAACAAGATGAGTGACGAGGAGCTGGAAGCCATCGGCGCAGGCGATCAGGGTATGATGTTCGGCTATGCCACCGATGAAACACCGGAGCTGATGCCCTATCCCATTTCCCTGGCACATAAGCTTTCCTTAAAGCTTTCCGAGGTCAGAAAAAACGGCACCCTGTCTTACCTTCGTCCCGACGGCAAGACCCAGGTTTCCGTAGAATACGATGAGGAGGGCAAGCCCATCCGTTTAGAGGCAGTGGTACTTTCCACCCAGCATGCACCGGATGTAACCCAGGAGCAGATTCATGAGGATATCAAAAAGTACGTATTTGATCCCGTACTTCCCAAGGAAATGATCGATGCAGATACCAAGTTCTTCATCAATCCTACCGGGCGTTTCGTCATCGGCGGACCTCACGGAGATGCAGGTCTTACCGGACGTAAGATCATCGTAGATACCTACGGCGGCTACGCTCGTCACGGCGGCGGCGCTTTTTCCGGAAAGGATTGCACCAAGGTGGATCGAAGCGCAGCTTATGCAGCCAGATATGCTGCTAAGAACGTGGTAGCTGCAGGACTTGCGAAAAAGTGCGAGATCCAGTTATCCTACGCCATCGGTGTGGCTCAGCCTACCTCCGTTATGGTGGATACCTTCGGAACCGGCGTTTTATCCGATCAGAAGCTGGCTGAAATCCTGCGTGCAGAGTTTGACTTCAGACCCGCAGGCATCATTAAGATGCTGGATTTAAGAAGACCTATCTATCGTCAGACCGCAGCTTACGGTCACTTCGGCAGATTGGATATTGACCTTCCCTGGGAGAAGACCGACAAGGCAGAAGCACTGAAGGCAGCTGCCGGAATCTGAGTTGACCTTCGTTGAAATGACATACAGATTATGATACACTGAGAGTGTCGCCGAAGTATCGGTGGCACTCTTTTTTGTATTGAGGATAAATTATATGGCGTTCACACACTTACACGTACATACGGAATACAGCCTCCTGGACGGCTCCAATAAGATCAAGGAATGCGTCAACCGGGTAAAGGAACTGGGCATGGATGCCTGTGCCATCACGGATCATGGTGTCATGTACGGTGTCATTGACTTTTACAGGGCAGCCAAAGAAGCCGGGATCAAGCCTATCCTGGGCTGCGAGATCTATGTGGCACCCGGCTCCCGCTTTGACAAGGAGCCCGGGGGAGAGGAGCGTTATCACCATCTGGTGCTGCTGGCGGAAAACCGGGAGGGCTATGCCAACCTCATGAAGATCGTCTCCATCGGCTTTACGGAAGGCTATTATTATAAGCCCAGAGTGGATAAGGAGATCCTTCGGAAATACCACAAGGGTATCATCGCTCTGTCGGCCTGCCTTGCAGGTGAGGTTCCCAGACTCATTGAAAAGGGACTCATTGAGGAAGCTAAGGAAATGACCAAAACCTATCGGGATATCTTCGGGGAAGGCAACTATTTCCTGGAGCTGCAGGATCATGGTATTTCCGCCCAGCAGACGGTGAACAGCGTGCTGCTTACCTTCAGCCGGGAGCTGGGGATCCCTCTGGTTGCCACCAATGACGTTCACTATACCTACGCCGAGGATGCCAAAGCCCATGACGTGCTTCTTTGCATCCAGACGGCTAAAAAGGTCCAGGATACGGATCGTATGCGCTACGACGGCGGACAGTATTTTATCAAAAGCGAAGAGCAGATGCGTGCTCTTTTCCCTTACGCTCAGGAAGCCATTGACAATACGGCCAAGATCGCGGAGCGCTGCAACGTGGAGATCGTCTTCGGCGAGCAAAAGCTCCCTCATTTTGAAGTGCCTGAGGGTGAAACCTCCTGGAGTTATCTGAACAAGCTCTGCGACGAGGGCCTTCGGCAGCGCTATCCCAATGATGACGGAACCCTGAAAAAGAGGCTGGACTTTGAGCTTTCCACCATCAAAAACATGGGCTTTGTGGATTACTTCCTCATTGTCTGGGATTTTATCAACTATGCAAAACAACATGGCATTCCCGTGGGACCCGGAAGAGGATCCGCTGCGGGAGCCATTGTTTCCTACTGCCTGCGGATCACCGACATCGATCCCATCCGCTACAACCTGCTGTTCGAGCGGTTTTTGAATCCCGAGCGTGTTACCATGCCGGATATTGACGTGGATTTTTGTCCCGAAGGCCGCCAGGATGTCATTGATTATGTAAGGAATAAATACGGCCATGAAAAGGTGGTCCAGATCGTCACCTTCGGTACCATGGCTGCAAAGGGCGTGATCCGGGATGTGGGCCGGGCCATGGACATTCCCTATGCCCAGGCGGATATGCTGGCGAAGATGGTACCCAACGAGCTGAATATCACTCTGGAGAAAGCCCTTTCCATGAATCCGGATCTGAAGCAGCTTTACGATACGGACGAAACCACCCACGAAGTGCTGGATATGTGTATGCGCTTAGAGGGCCTTCCTCGTCACAGCTCCATGCATGCGGCAGGTGTAGTGATCTGTCCCGACAGTGCGGATGAGTTTGTTCCCTTATCCCGTGGCGCAGACGGCAGCATTACCACCCAGTTTACCATGACTACCATCGAGGAGCTGGGGCTTTTGAAGATGGACTTTCTGGGGCTTCGGAATCTCACCGTGATCCGGGATACCGTAAATCTTATTAAAGAAAGCCGGGGCATCGATATCGATCTGGAAAAGATCGACTACGATGATCCCAAGGTTCTTGCTTATATCAGTACCGGAAAAACCGACGGCGTTTTCCAGCTGGAAAGTGCGGGAATGAAGAGCTTTATGAAGGAGCTTCGTCCCAAGTCCCTGGAGGATGTTATCGCAGGTATTTCACTGTATCGTCCCGGGCCCATGGATTTCATTCCCCAATATATCAAAGGAAAGAACAACCCTGAGAGCGTGCGCTATATGACACCCCAGCTGGAGCCTATTTTGAAGCCTACCTACGGCTGTATCGTGTATCAGGAACAGGTTATGCAGATCGTGCGGGATCTGGGAGGCTATACCCTGGGCCGAAGCGATCTGGTGCGAAGAGCCATGAGTAAGAAGAAGCAGGCCGTCATGGAAAAAGAGCGTGCCAACTTCGTTTACGGTAATCCCGAGGAAGGAGTTCCCGGTTGTTTATCCAAGGGGATTCCTGAGCTGGCAGCCAATACCATCTACGACAACATGATGGATTTTGCCAAATACGCCTTTAACAAATCCCATGCAGCCTGCTATGCCGTAGTGGCTATGCAGACCGCCTTTTTGAAATACTACTATCCCGTAGAGTTTATGGCGGCTCTCATGAGCAGCGTCATTACCAACAACGCCAAGGTAACGGAGTACATCCAGAGCTGTAAGCAGATGGGCATCGAGATCCTTCCCCCGGATGTCAACTATTCCTATGCAGGCTTTTCCGTACAGGACGGCAAGATCCGCTTTGCCCTGACGGCCCTTAAGTCCGTAGGGCGTCCTGTTATTGAGGGCATTGTTGCCCTTAGGGATCAGGAGGGAAAATACAAGGATCTTCAGGACTTTTTGATGCGGACCTCTCAGATTGGTATCAATAAGCGGGTGGTTGAAAATCTCATCAAGGCAGGGGCTTTTGACTGTTTTGAAGGCAACCGCAAGCAGTTTATGATCGTCTATTCCGATCTCATGGATCAGATTGCCAAGGATAAAAAATCCGCCATGGCAGGTCAGATGACCCTCTTTGATCTGGCAGCGGAGGAGGATAAAAAGAGCTTTACCGTCACCATGCCCAAGGTAGAGGAGTATGACAAGGCCGAGCTTTTGGCAGGAGAAAAGGAAGTGGTGGGCTTCTATGTAAGCGGCCATCCTTTGGATGAAGAAAGGGACTTTCTGCTTCGCAGGATCTCTGCAAAGACCACCGATTTTTATGCCCCGGAAGAGGAAGAAGGGGCGACGGCCACCCAGGAGGAACAGCGAGGCGTAAAAGACGGGCAGGATGTGGTAGTTGGCGGTCTTTTGGTAGATAAGACCGTAAAATATACCAAGAATGACAAGGTCATGGCCTTTATTACCGTGGAGGATCTTTTCGGCAGTATCGAGGTCATCGTATTCCCCAGGGAATTTGAAAAGTATAAAGAGGCCCTTTCCGGGGATCCGAAGCTCTTTATCAAGGGCCGGGTGCAGATCGAGGAAGGAAAGGACGGCAGGCTCATTGCCTCCGAGATCATTCCCTTTTCCGATATGCCAAAACAGCTGAAGATCATCTTTCCCGATAAACAGACCTATGTGCAGAGAAAGCAGGAGCTTTTGGAGGCCATCAAGTACTCGGAGGGCCGGGATGTGGTCATGATCATCTGCGAGGCGGAGCATGCCTATCTGCAGATGGGGGCTAATTATAATGTACAGATCACACCCCAGCTTTTGGAAAGCCTCAGAGCCCTGTTCGGACAGGACGCAGTCAGGGTGGGATAGAAAGAAAAAATTGACTGTCTGAGCGCGATTGTGCTATTGTTAAATGAGCAGGCAGGGCTTGCTTGTGGCAAGGAGGATAAAGCATTGGCTGAGAAAAAGATTAAGACCATCGGAATCCTGACCAGCGGCGGTGATGCGCCGGGTATGAACGCGGCCATCCGTGCGGTAGCCAGAAAGGCCCTCGGCAACGGGGTAAAGGTCAAGGGGATCAAAAAGGGATACCAGGGTCTCTTAAATGAAGAGATCATAGATATGGAGAAAAAGGACGTTTCCGATACCATCCAGCGGGGCGGTACCATTTTGGGAACGGCAAGATGCAGCGAGTTCCGTACTTTGGAAGGACAGAAGAAGGGTGCGGAGATTTGCAGAAAGCATGGCATCGACGGGATCGTGGTCATCGGCGGTGACGGCTCCTACAGAGGCGCGCAGGCGCTTTCCAAGCAGGGCATCAACACCATCGGCATTCCCGGAACCATCGACCTGGATATCGCCTGTACCGATTATACCATCGGCTTTGATACAGCCATCAACACAGCCATGCAGGCCATTGATAAGGTGCGTGATACCTCTTCCTCCCATGAGAGGTGCTCCATCATTGAGGTTATGGGACGAAACGCAGGCTACATTGCACTTTGGTGCGGCGTGGCTAACGGCGCGGAGGACATCCTGCTTCCGGAAAAATATGACTACAACGAGCAGGCCATCATCAACAATATCATCGATAACCGGAAAAAAGGAAAGAGCCATCATATCATCATCAATGCAGAGGGTATCGGCCACTCTACCTCCATGGCAAGACGGATCGAGGCTGCCACAGGAGTGGAGACAAGAGCGACCATTCTGGGCTATATGCAGCGCGGCGGTAACCCCACCTGTAAGGATCGCTTCTACGCCTCTATCATGGGGGCGATGGCAGCGGACATTCTCTGCGAGGGAAAGACCAACCGCGTCATCGGCTATAAGGGCGGCAAATTTTTGGATTTCGATATTGATGAAGCACTGGCAATGCACAAGGAGATCGACGAGTACGAATACGAGATCAGCCGACTGCTTTCCAGATAAGGACTTTGTGATTTCAACGGCCTGCCTGACGGCAGGCTGTTTTCTTGGATAGGAGCTTAAGGAGAAGGATAGATGCTGACTTCACTTTCAAATGACAGGATCAAGGCGGTTTCGGCTTTGATCAAACAAAGCAAGATGCGGAAACAAAAGGGACTCTTTGTGGTAGAGGGAAGCCGTATGGTTTCCGAGGTGCCTGCAGCCCTTTTGCAGGAGCTCTATCTGTCGGAAAGCTTTGCGAAAAAAAAGGAGAATCTTCCTATCATAGAAAAGCTGACTGCCCCCACTAAGGGCCGTCCCGGCTTGGAGCCTGTTTTGGTTTCCGATACCGTGTTTGCCAAGATGAGCGATACCATGCATCCCCAGGGGATTCTGGCGGTGGCAACCCAGCCTTCTTATAATATAGAAGATCTGCTGACAGGCAACACCTATCTGGTCCTTGAAAACGTGCAGGATCCCGGCAATGTAGGTACCCTGCTTCGCACTTCAGAAGCAGCGGGGGCAGACGCCCTCTTCTTATCTGCAGGCTGCGCCGATCTGTTCAATCCCAAGACGGTTCGCTCCACCATGGGAGCTATTTTCCGAGTGCCTTTCTTCTATTATGAAGAGATCCGATCTTTTTTAGTAAAACTGGATGCCCACGGCATCTCTACCTACGCCGCCTGTCTGGAGGGATCTGAGGAATATACAAAGGTCTCCTATGGGGAAAAATGCGCCATTCTCATCGGAAATGAGGGAGCAGGGCTGTCGAAGGCCGCAAAAGAGGGCTCCCGGTTTAGGGTACGCATTCCCATGGAGGGTCAGGTGGAGTCTTTGAATGCATCTGTCAGCGGCGCACTCTTTTTATATGAAGTAAAACGTCAACATTCCGGGATCTGACCCTGTGAAATTGTTTCTTTTGCAGTACAATCCCATTTTTTTTATGTCGAAAATTTGACAATTTTCATCTTGTCTGTTAAGATACACTTAATGTTTGTAACAAATGCGTAACATTTTGCAACAAAAGGGTTAAAAACTGGATGAAAATGATGCTGACAAAGATTAAAAGAACAGGGATTGCATGGATGCTGATAGCTGCTCTTGCTTTACTGCCTATCACGGCGGTTGCAGACGATGAGATCGGTCTGCATGCGGGAGTTGGATGCATTCTCATGGGTTCTTCCGTTAACAGCATAAAGGATGATGACTTCGAAGCAAGTGCAGGTGTAAGCACTGTAATGCAGGAAGCACAGATCAATGAGATCGAAGAAGTAGCTGAGCCTGTAGAGGATTCCGAAGAAGTGATCGTATCCGAGCTGCAGGAAGATACCACAGACCTTGAGATGATCGTTACCGACGTGGAAGTACCCGCTGATCTGGCACAGATCGAAGAGGAGCCCGTCATTGTAATGGCCAATGTAGAAGATGCAGTAAATGTCAGAGTAGAGCCTTCTGAGGACGCTGAGATCGCAGGTAAGCTGTTTGCAGGCTGCGGCGGTGAGCTCCTTGAGAGAAGAGACGGCTGGACCAAGTTAAAGAGCGGCGAGCTTGAAGGCTGGACCAAGGATGAGTTCTTATTCTTCGGTGAGGAGGCTGAGGCAGCTTCCAAGGAAGCAGGTACCCTTACCGCAACTGTTAATACAGAGACCCTGAGAATCCGTAAGGAGACCAGCGAGGACGCAGGCGTTATCGACCTGGTAGGAGACGGACAGGAGCTTCGTGCAGTAGAAGAGCTTGGTGAGTGGGTTTCCGTAAAGTATGACGGCGAAATCGGCTATGTAGCCAGTGAATATGTAGATGTTGAGTTTTCCGTTCCTTCCGGTAAGACCATGGAGCAGATCATGGCTGAGGAAAAGGCCAAGGAAGAAGCTAAGAAAGCTGAGCAGGCCAAGAAGGCTAAGAAGGGTGGCAAGTCCACCACCAACCGCGGTGCGGTTGAAACAGGTGCTTCCGATGTAACACTTCTTGCAGCACTGATCCAGTGTGAAGCAGGTCGTGAGGGCTACGAAGGACAGCTTGCAGTAGGTGCGGTAGTTATGAACCGTGTACGCAGCGGATCCTATCCCGGCAGCATCAGCGGAGTTATTACCCAGCCTTCTCAGTTCCCTCCCGCAACCAACGGTCGTGTGGCAGCGGTTCTGGCATCCGGTCCCAGCGCATCCTGCATCCAGGCAGCGGAGGCAGCCATCGCAGGACAGAGCAACGTAGGCGGTGCTACCCACTTCGGAAGAGGCGGCAGCGGCATCACCATCGGAAACCACACCTTCTGGTAAGATCAAACAAAATAAGACGATTCAGGCGCGATCCGAAAGGATGGCGCCTTTTTTCTCCCATCTTTTGCTTACGACGTATCTTAAACGTTTGATATTCTTAATATTCCCATAAGAAACCCCCGGATTAAGCAAATTGATTGAAAATAGAAGCGAAACTGTGTAGAATATAGATACTTGTAGCAGGTGCGGCCATTGTTTCAGTCAATAATGATTTGCCGTACGGAATCAGTAATATGTAAAGGGAGGAAGAAACAGATGAAAAGGATTTCAAGGTTTTTACTTCAGTCATGGATGGTATGTGTGTTTGCTTTACTTCTGCCCATGGCGGTGTTTGCAGAGGACGTGGAGAAGCCGACGGTACTGGAAAACAGGAAGTCGCAGCATCATGTGTTTGAGGCAACAAAAGATTCAAACGGAGATATCAGTTATCATCCGGAAGGTGAGCTAATTATGCCCGGGGATACCTTTGAGTTTAAGGTATATGAGTTTAAGAATGAAAATGGAAAAAATTCTTACTTATCCCTTGGTTATTGGGGAACTGCTTCAGATGAACATGCATATACCTATGATTTTGAGGGCAGTACCTCGAATTCGGCTGGAACTGGCTTTAATGTAACATCGACAAAGTGTGTTAGTGTAAAAGGCAGCGAATCGATCACAAAAGCAGGCGGAAGCCAATATGAGGTTCCGGTGCAGTATATCAACAACTCTGATTATCCGGTGCTTCTTTCTCTTGGATTTTCCGGAAGTATGGGCGAACAGGGGGAATGGTATCTGACAGTAGGATTACATGTATCTTACTATAAGCCATATTATGCGATTAACTATGAAGGTTCAAACAATGATGAGTTATCTTCTTATCATTGGGATGCGGGAACATATAGTAATCTGAATTTCCCGCGTTATTACTGGTTGACTGATGTGCCTTATACGATCAGCATTCCGAATCCGACTAAGACAGAAAGTACGTTCGAGGGGTGGGATGGCACCTCTTCTGGGTATAGCTCGAAAGAGACCAATTATACAAATGTGACAGTAGTTTATGATGCGGATGCGGAGGGAGTTTGTTCCAACCAGACCGTTAATAAAACCGGACATATAACGATGCAGCCGATCTTTGGCAACGGTCATACTGTGATCTTTCATACCAATGGCGGATCGATAAATGGCCGCGATAAATGGATGCTGGAAGCAAAGAATGTGGGAACGAAAGATGATCCGTCCTACACCTTTGATCTTAACTCTGTTATTCCCACAAAAAAGGATGGTGATACCTTCCTTGGCTGGTGCTATAAGAAAAGTGCGCTTTACGGCAGCTTTATAACAAAAGAAAATGGAAAAGATGTATATGATTATTTCTTTGCAACGAATTCTACAGGCATGATCCATAATCTCTATGCCAAGTGGGCAAGCGATACAAAGGAAAATCTGGAAAAGAATGAGTGGGAGCTGACGGACGATGGTACGCTTTGGCTTTTGAATAACAAAGGCGTTGAAAAGTGGGCAAAGGCCAGGGCGGAAGATACATCTCTTCCCGGAAAGGTAAAAACTATCAAAACGGGATATAAGGATGAAAATCCCAACTATATTTCCGCCGAAGGCGTTTTTGCAAACTGCACGCAGCTGGAGGAAGTTACCTTCACGGGAACCGCGGTTAACGGCTACTACACCTTCAGGAACTGTAGTAAATTAAAGACAATCAATTTGAATACAACAGGAAGCGGGATTCATTATTCTCATAGTCTTGCAGTAGGCGGATCTCAGTTCATCGGATGTGATATTGATCTTACGATCAATGTGCCGGAGGGTCAGTTAGAGTACTATAAGAATTACTTCCCGGATTATGCTTACCTGTTTAATACCGATCCTACAGATCACAGATATCCGCTTACTGTCGGGGATCAGGTGATTTCCGATGATAACCTGTCAGTTCAGTGTGGAGAGGGAACAGCTACCTTTGATCCTCAAACCAATACGCTGACATTGGATCATGCATCAGTTTCGGGCAATACCGCATTGCATTCGGCTAAGATTCATATCTCTGAAGATCCGGATAATTACGAGCAGTATAAAAGGGCATCCATTATCAGTTGTCTTCCTGATCTGAAAATCGTGCTGGTGGGAGAGAACGAGATTAGGGCAGATGGGAACAATTACTACGTTGAGGATGCCATCAGGGCATATGGAGATCTTACGATCTGCGGTGAGGGAAGCCTGAAACGAACCGTACTGGCAGAAAATTATAAAATTGAAGGAGTACCTTTTAATGACGTATATAGCCTGCCAATCACTGTGCTTGGGGATGTTGCGATAGACGGTGCCACGATCACGAAGCTGTATGCGGATCTTCCTGAAACTCTGACGATCAAAAATGCGGTGATAGACGGTACCTCTCTCAAGGCAGCAAAAGGCCTGAGCATAGAAAATTCATTGATCAACCGGGATACATTCTGGCAGGGGCCGAATTATCCCATAGAGCAAACCGTGATCGGAACCGACAGCAACTTGTTCATTACCCAAAGTAAGATCGGCGATGATAGTGGACAGGTTTGTATTGATTGCGGAGAAAAGGATGTAACGATCAAGATCAAGAACAGCAAGATCTATCCGAGAGATATGATCAGAGCCGGCAGCGGATCCACAATGACGATTGAAAATTCCAATCTGCAGGCCTGGTGCAAAGAGGACGCTAACCTTGGCATAACAGGTGCCACTACGATACCTGTCTCTAAGATCACACTAAAGGACTGTGCTATCACAAAAGGTGCCTGGGATGGCGAAAGCGGTAGAGAGCTTGCGATCGGCCGCACCGGTGCTGATGCAACGGGTCCGTTGTTCCTTTCCTATACCGTATCCTTCGATACCGGAGTCGGCAGCGCAGTTCCTTCTCAGACGGTGAACGCAGGAGAGAAGGTACAAAAGCCGGAAGATCCGACCAGAGCAAGCTTTACCTTTGACGGATGGTATACTGAAAAATGGAATCAGAAAAATGCATATGATTTTGATTCCAAGGTTGATTCTGACTTTACCCTGTATGCGAAATGGACAAAGGCAGGCACAACGCCGGCCCATACCCATACAGCAGATACCACAAAGTGGCTGAGTGATGCAGACGGCCATTGGCATCTCTGTACCGCCGGTGACGGCTTTGTGATGGACAAGGCAGCGCATACCTTTGATAACGGAAAGGTGACTAAGGAGGCAACACAGGCCGCTGAAGGCGAGATGACTTATACCTGCAGTGTATGCGGTTATCAGGAAAAGAAAACGATTGCCAGGCTTGAATCAAAACCTGCAACCACCGAACCCGGTCAGCAAGGTGGCCAGCAGGGCGGACAGGACCAGCCCGGAACAACCCAGACAGCTGAACTTCCCAAGGCAGGAACAGAGGTCCAGGACCAGACAGGAGCTACCTATGTGGTAACCGGAACTGAGAAGGACGAGACCGGAAAAGAAGTAGCAACCCTGGCTTATGCAGGTGATGAGAAGGCTTCCGGTAAGGTGGATATTCCCGAGACTACGAAGCTGGCAAACGGAGCGGACGCAAAGGTAACCGAGATCGAAGACAGTGCCTTTGAAAAGAATGCAGCCGTTACCGCAGTAACCATTCCGGAGAGCGTTAAAACCATCGGAAAGAACGCTTTCAAGGATTGCAATAATATTAAGACCATTACCATCAAGGGCGACGAAGTAACCGCCATCGGAGATGGTGCGTTCCAGGGCTGCAAGAAGCTGGGATCCTTTACCATCGGTAAGAAAGTAAGTAAGGTTGGTAAAAATGCATTCTCCGGCTGCAGCAAGCTGAAAAAGCTTTATATTTACAGCACCAAGCTCACCAAGAAGAAAGTCGGCAAGAAGGCCTTTGGTAACATCTATAAGAAAGCGGTTATTTACTATCCGAAGAATACAACCACCAAACAGCTGAAGACCCTGAAGGCTGCCATCAAGAAAGGAGGCGCCCCGAAGGGGATCAAGTATAAAAAACTTAAAAAATAGGGGGTAAGCTATGGGACTATTTAACAAATTACTCGACGGACTCGGTGTGGATTCGCAGGCAGTAGGAGATCTGGTGAATGGTCTGATTGACAATGCCAAGGAGCAAACTGCCAAGCGGGAAGCTGCTTCTTATGCTTCTGACCCGGTGCAATCCTATGCTTCCGGGGATTCCTGGGGAGAGATGATGCCGGAGGAAGAAAACCAGTACAACTTCGGCGGAACCTATATCCAGTATTTTGAGAACATTTTTGACACTGAGTTTTCGGAATACCGATATGATAGGGAAGACATTGCCGGAACGCAGCGCACCTTTTATACCTTTTATGCAGGAGGCACCAAGGTTCTGATGCTGGAGCTGATGAATGAAGGCAGCAGCGCCCAGAAGATCCGTAATACTGCGTGGAAGGAAAACGTTCCATACCTGCGCTTTTACTATGATCATGACGGATGGTGGAATACCCGTTCCTATGTCGTTCGTCGCATGAAAGAAGCCATCAGGTAATTTTTCGCCGGGGGATCCGGCACACAATAAGATGTAAGAAAACAGAAGGAGAACGCTATTTGCGCCTGCGGCGGGCCAGGCACGAAGAATCATATGTTTCGCAGGCAACATCTTCGTGTACGGTCTGGTACATCCCATAATTTATGGGATTTAACGGATTCTCCTTCTGTTTCTTTCTTATGAGGATACAAAATGTCTCTACTGGACCGACTGGATGACAGGGCTGCCTGGAGCAGGTTCTACGACTATAAGTGCTCCCTGGCTTGCCCGAAGCAGTTTACGAAGGAACTTCGTTTTTTTATTGAGGAAAAAAAGTACCTCCCCGTTTGCGAAACCATTCAATCGGGCGGGGAGTTTGCGTTACCTGAAAAAGCCGTGATCAGCAAGATGGGATCGGAGAAAAAGCGGGTGGTTTATACCTACCCGGAGGCGGAAAGTACGGTTTTAAAGCTTTTGACCTATCTGATGCTGAGGCGATACGATGGCTTGTTTCAGCAGGGCCTGTTTTCTTTCAGACCCGGCCGGACCGCCAAGGATGCGGTGAGGTACCTTTTAAAGGAAAAAGATCTGTTCCGTCTGTATGCCTACAAGGCAGACATTCACGATTATTTTAATTCCATCCCTATTACAGAGCTTTTGCCCATGCTGCAGGAAGCCCTCTCGGACGACCCGAAGCTCTATGCCTTTTTGAAGTCGCTTTTGACAGAGGAGCGGGTTTCCTTCCGGAATGGGATTGTGCGAGAGAAAAAGGGCATCATGGCGGGAACGCCCCAATCCTCCTTTTTTGCCAACCTGTTTTTGGCGGATCTGGATGAGCACTTTACAAAGCAGGGCGTTTTGTACGCCAGATATTCCGACGATATCATATTGTTTGCGCCTTCTGAAAAAAAGGTTCGTGAGCATGCGGAATACCTGCACCGGCATCTGGATCGGTATGGATTGTCCATCAATCCGGAGAAGGAATGCTTTTATGAGCCCGGGGAGGGATTTAGTTTCTTGGGAATTTATTGCAGCAGGGAAAAGATCGATATCGCTCCTGCTACGGTAAAGAAGCTGAAGCAGAAAATGAAGCGAAAGCGGGATGCCCTTATGCGCTGGAGCAAACGGAATGATATTTCAAGGGAAAAGGCGGCAGCGGCCTTTATCCGAGTTTTCAACAGAAAACTTCTGGAGAGCCCCCGGGATAACGAGCTTTCCTGGAGTAACTGGTTTTTTCCGGTGATCAATACCACTGAAAGCTTGCACGAGATCGACCTGTACGCCCAGGATTGCCTGCGGTATCTGCTCAGCGGCAGACATACCAAGGCCAGATTCAACGTCAAATACGAGACGTTGAAAGACCTCGGATACAGATCCCTTGTCAACGCCTATTATAAGGGGCGGGAAATGGGATAAAAGTGTGCAAAACTGCGCAAAAAGTGATAAAATAGAGTTACTTTAGCATGGATGCAAGGAGGCAGATATGACTATGAAGAACCAAAAAGAAAGAAGCAAAAGAAACAGCAAATGGATGACGCTGCTTTTGTCTATGGCATTGGTGGCAGGATTGGCAGCGCAGCCCGCATACGCCGAGAAGGAAAGCCTGGCAGCGGAGACCCTTAGTGAGCAGACAACGTATTCCGTAGAGTACTGCGACCTGGTGGCAACCGTAGAAGGGGGCCGGGAGGGAGACGTAACCTTCTCCGGAGCGGCTTCTGAGGACGAAGGCTGCTTTTTGATCATCAATACCGATAAGAATGTGACCATCTCCATGAAGGATGGAAAGACGGTTACCAAGGATTATATTTATGTGTCCTCTCCCACCAATACAAAAGAGGTCAGACATATTACTTTGGACGGCGTTCACATCGACCGCTCCGGGGAAAACATCTTTTATCAGGGTGTCGATCTGGTAACGGGACTCTACCCCGAGCAAAGGGCCGCCATGTATGCCGTGTATTTCCAGGGAACTGAGGTCCACTATGACAGCGGCGTGGAGTATGCGGGAAATCTGCACCTTACTTTGAAGGGTGAGAATACTCTGGTGGGTGCCGGAAGCAGCAATGTAAAGAGTACTTACAGCGGCTACACCCCCTCAAAGGATGATGTCCTAGCGGGTATCCGTGCCATGAACCTGGATATCGATGGAAACGGAAGTCTTGATGTAGCCGGCCAAGAATACGGAATCTATGTCAAACGCAACCTGTATATTGCAGGGGGCTGTATCAAAGCTGCAAAACAGTCCTCTAATGGCAGAGAAATATCCTGTACCAACGCAACTATCGTAGGGGGCTGCTTTGCCAACGGCAGCAGCGGAAGTGTTTATGGCTATCCTGTTTATGCCGGCACCGTAAACCGGGGCGCAGCCCGTCTGGTGGAGCTTTCCGCCAATCAGGACGCAGCAACTCAAACAACTTACCCTTATAAGGTGGCTTACACTGCAGATGCAACAGCCTTTTTGGAGGGCATGATCGCAAGGAAGGCAATTTCCCAAAAGGAAAATGGTCAGGACTTTGCGGCAGCATACGATATGGCCCTAACGGATCTTGACGCATTTCGCGCAGGCAGCAGTGTATCGGTTTCCTACGGCATGAATTACGGATTTGATATGGGCCAGTCTCAGGCCATCGTCACTGCCCTGCAATATGATCATCCTGAGTATTGGTGGCTTTGGATCGACAGAATCGGACCCGGCGCTACGGGTGCCACCCTGATCCTGAAAAACGGCTACAATGCCTCCAAATTCCAATCCAGAAGTGAGGCCTTTGAGGAGGCGGTAACCATGGTGGAAAGGGCCTCCGGCGTTTGCGCTTCCATGACCGACTATCAGAAGGCCTATGTACTTTATCAGGCCTTGGCAAATTGGGTCAGCTACGATGCTAACTTTATCGATCAGTCCTCAGGCAGTGCCTTTTTAGAGAAAAAAGCGGTCTGCGACGGTTTCGCAAAGGCCTATATTCTTCTGCTGCAAAGACAGGGCATCCCGGCCAGCTATGTGGAAGGCTGGGGAACTCCGGTAGGCAGCGAAAACGGTGGTATGCACGGCTGGGTCATTGTATCCATAGACGGCTCTTATTACTACTGCGATCCTACCTGGGATTGTCAAGGCGATACGGCCGTCTTTACGAATTTTATGAAAAACGCTACGGACTTTAACGGGACTTCTCATGAGCCTCATGAAGACAATATGGGCTACCGGCTTCCCACATCTGCAGCAAGCAGTTTGGGAGCCCCAACCAACACGATAACTCTAACATCGGGAGAGAGTTCTGACGGCGCCTTTGCCATAGGCAGCCTGTCTCTTGTCTCCGGATCTCCGGTGAGAGTCTGGGTATATCCTGCAGAAGGAAAATCCGTTACCACCATCTCCCTTGGCGAGACACAAAAGGATGGGATCGAAACAGAGGAAGGAAACTTCTATGCGGATTTTGATGCTGTTTCGGCAAATTCGCAGATCTCTGCCGTCTTCCAAAGCGGCAGCAGGATGTCCTCGAAGCTGGACGCAGCAAGCAGAGATATTTCCGTAAAATCCGGAGAAGAACTGCAGGCATCTTTTTCCCTGAAGACAAAAACAGGCCTGGCGATAACCGACAAAACGATAACGGTAACCCTGCGGGCCAATGCGGATCCTGCCTTTGCTGAAAAGAGTTATACCATTGAAACGGATTCATTTGGCGAGACAACAATCAGCATCCCGGATCTTCCTGTAGGAAGCTATACCCTTACCGCGGAATTTGCAGGAGACGAAAGCTATCGTCCCGCCGGTCTCAGTATTTCGGCTACGGTTTTGGAAAACATCTCCTATGAGGTGGGTGATTTTGTCCTGTCAAGGACCGACGGCGGTATTTTAAGTGAGGATTCAGACTACACCTACACAGAGGAGTACGATGCTGAAGATCAGAAAATCGACGGCTCAGGCCTTTTGACCATCCTCTCGGAAAAGCCCATCACCATTTCCATGCGGGATGATGTCAGTGTTTCTCATGACCGGATTTGTAATGGGGCAACCACGGGCTTTGTTCCGAAGATTACATTAAACGGTGTTATCATCGACAGAAGTAATATCGTTGTAGAGGGTACGGCTTATGAATCCGGCAAATACAATCCCTCTCAGGAGGACAAAAAGCTGACGGCAGCCATCTTTTCCAAGGAATATACCCAGAATGCCATCATTTATATAGAGGGCTACAATTCCCTCATCGGCGCGGCAAGCTCCAAGGCAGACCCAAACTACGTCACTGCCTATGATCCCGGCTATACAAATCCCTACTATTCCACCATTGAGCAGGGGGGCTATACCATTAAGGGCAGTGGTAAATTGGATGTGAAAGCCTATGTATCCAATAAGGGAGCATATATTTACGGAATGGATGTTACGAAGCTGGTGGTAGAATCCGGTGAGATCAACATCACCTCCGATGCCATCTCAAAGGATGATTCCCAGCACCCGAGTCTGGTCCGTGGTTTTAGAACTGATACCTTTATACAAAGAGGAGGAACCTTTTCCATCACCCTGGGGAACGATGACTTTAATACGGATGTGGTTTCCGATGTGCAGGCCATAGAAGCAAACAATTACACGTTAACAGCGGGTATCCTGGATGCGGAGTTTCATCATAAGCCCCTC
>JAEEKV010000153.1 GCA_016282595.1 Lachnospiraceae bacterium | reverse complement strand
TGGCAACTTTGGTCCCGAGATTTCCGAGACACTTCTGGCTAAGCACTTTGAAGGTCCCAAGATGTTCTGTGCAGCAGCAGAGGAAACCCAGGATAACCTGATTCAGGGCAGAGGCGATGCTTACTGCGGTATGCTGAACGCAAGCTACAACCTGGCACTTCGCAACACCAAGGCATGGATCCCCGAGTATCCCGTTGGTGATGCTGAGGACTGCGCTGATATGATCAATGAGTTCATCCCCATCGCAAAGGCTGCAGTAGCACTTGCTGATCTGAAGATCATTTCCTTTGGTCCGAGACCCATGAACTTCCTGGCTTGCAACGCACCCATCAAGCAGCTTTACAACCTGGGCGTTGAGATCGAGGAGAACTCCGAGCTGGATCTTTTCGAAGCATTCAACAATCATGCAGATGATCCCCGTATCCCCGACAAGGTTAAAGAGATGGAAGCAGAGCTTGGCGCAGGCAACAAGAAGCCGGGCATCCTTCCCAAGCTCGCACAGTATGAGCTGACCCTCCTTGACTGGATCGAGGCTCACAGAGGATATCGTAAATATGTAGCTATCGCAGGAAAGTGCTGGCCGGCATTCCAGACCCAGTTCGGCTTCGTTCCCTGCTACGTAAACAGCCGCCTTACCGGTATGGGCATACCCGTATCCTGCGAGGTTGATATCTACGGCTGTCTGTCCGAGTTCATCGGAACCGTTGTCAGCGATGACATCGTAACCCTTCTGGACATCAACAACTCCGTACCGAGAGATATGTATCAGGAGTCCATCAAGGGCCAGTTCGATTACAACTTCACCGATACCTTCATGGGATTCCACTGCGGCAATACCTGCTCCAAGAAGCTGGCAAGCTGCTCAATGGAGTATCAGCTCATCATGGCAAGAGCATTGCCTGAGGAAGTTACCCAGGGTACCCTGGAAGGCGACATCGCACCGGGCGACATCACCTTCTATCGTCTGCAGTCTACCGCTGACGGCATCCTTCGTGCTTATGTGGCAGAGGGCGAGGTTCTTCCTGTTGCAACCAAGTCCTTCGGTGGCATCGGCGTATTCGCGATTCCCGAGATGGGACGCTTCTATCGTCATTGGCTGATCGAGAAGAACTTCCCGCATCACGGAGCTGTTGCATTCGGTCACTTCGGAAAAGCGCTGTATGAAGTATTCAAATACATCGGCGTAGAGATCGATGAGATCGGCTTCAACCGTGCTAAGGGCGATCGTTATCCGGGAGAGAATCCCTTCGCATAAAAAACAGAATACGAAAAATCGGGGAGCGGCAACGCTCTCCGATTTGTCTGTTCAATAATCCATTTCGTTACAGGAGGTAGGTATGACCAACACAGAACTGAAGATCAAAGCAAATGCAGTCCGCAAGGGCATCATTGAAGGTGTGCACAGCGCTAAGGCGGGACATCCCGGCGGATCCTTATCCGCAGCAGATATGTTCACCTTCCTGTATTTTGAAGAGATGAATATCGACCCGAAGGATCCGAAGAAAGCAGATCGTGACAGATTCGTACTTTCCAAGGGACATACGGCACCGGGTCTGTATTCCGTTTTGGCAAACCGCGGATATTTCCCGGTTGAGGATTTAAAGACCTTAAGACATCTTGGCTCCTATCTGCAGGGACATCCCTGTATGCAGGAGACACCCGGCGTGGATATGAGCTCCGGTTCCCTGGGACAGGGCATTTCCGCAGCTGTTGGTATGGCGCTTGCAGCAAAGCTTGACGGTGCATCCTACAGAGTGTTCACTCTTTTGGGAGACGGAGAGATCCAGGAAGGCCAGGTATGGGAGGCTTCCATGTTTGCAGGTGCAAAGGGGCTGGATAACCTGGTAGTGATCGTAGATAACAACGGTCTGCAGATCGACGGAAGAGTTGAGGATGTTTGCTCCGTTTATCCTATTGCTGACAAATTCAAGGCTTTCAATTTCGAGACTGTTGAGATCGACGGACATGATTTCAATGAGATCAGAGAAGCAATGCAGACGGCACGCCAGACCAAGGGCAAACCCACGGCCATCATTATGAAGACCACCAAGGGTAAGGGCGTTTCCTTTATGGAAGATCAGGCCGGATGGCACGGCAAAGCACCCAACGACGAAGAGTTTGCCATTGCAATGGCAGATCTTGCAAAGATCGATGAGTCGCTGGCAACCGCCGAGTAAGTATCGGATCACACACAATATAAAGGAGACTAGGTTATGGCAGATATCAAAAAAATAGCAACACGTGAAAGCTACGGTAACGCCCTGGCTGAATGCGGAAAAGATTTCCCCAATCTGGTAGTTCTGGATGCAGACCTTGCAGGTGCTACCAAGACCGGAATTTTCAAAAAGGCATTTCCGGACAGACATATTGACTGCGGTATCGCAGAGTGTAACATGACAGGTATCGCTGCAGGTCTTGCTACCTGTGGTAAGATTCCCTTCATTTCTTCCTTCGCTATGTTTGCGGCAGGCAGAAACTTTGAGCAGGTAAGAAACTCCATCGGTTATCCCCACCTCAATGTAAAGATCGGTGCAACCCATGCAGGTATCACCGTAGGTGAGGACGGTGCAACCCACCAGTGTAATGAGGATGTGGCACTGATGCGTACCATTCCCGGTATGACCGTGATCGTTCCCTCCGATGATGTGGAGGCCAAGGCAGCTGTTCGTGCGGCACTGGAGTTTGAAGGCCCTGTTTACCTCAGATTCGGACGTGCGGCAGTTCCCGTGATCAACGACAGAGAGGATTACAAGTTTGAGATCGGCAAGGGCGTTGTGCTGAAGGAAGGCACCGACGTTACCCTCATTGCATCCGGTATCTGTGTAGATTCCGCACTGCAGGCAGCTGAGAAGCTGGCAGCAGACGGCATCAACGCTGAGGTTATTAATATCCACACCATCAAGCCTTTGGATGAGGAGCTGGTGATCGCTTCCGCAAAGAAGACGGGCAAGGTTGTAACCGTGGAAGAGCATTCCATCATCGGCGGACTGGGCGGCGCAGTATGCGAGACCCTTTCTGAGAAAGCACCCACTCCGGTGCTTCGCATCGGTGTAAACGACAGATTCGGTGAGTCCGGACCTGCAGGAGAGCTGGTTAAGAAGTATGGTCTTGACGGCGACGGCGTTTATGCAAAAGTGAAGGACTTTCTCAAATAAAGCGGCTATGAATGAGTCTCATATGACAGAGGATTAGTTTTTGCGGCCCTGCCCTATTTGCAGGGCCGTTCTTTGACTACAGATCATGGTGCTGTGCAGCTGCCGAATCTGCACCCCCCGGCTTAGTTCAAACATACGTTGCCCGCAGAAGCGGGCAGCCGAACTCACCGCCGGGGGGTCAGATCTCGTCAGCTCCACATAATTAAAGATCCGATAAGGAAAAAAACCAACAAATCAAATAGAATAGTGAATTGCAAGAATGCATCGTTAGGGTACAATAAATTGAGATCGGGATATTTTTTGATTCCGATATCATATGAATAAGCGAAAACAACGGGAGGTAAATATGGAGAAAAAGGAATGGATCGAAAGCGGTAAATGTGCCATCGGTATCGAGTTTGGTTCCACGAGAATTAAGACGGTGCTTACGGCTGCAGATGGCAGCGTCATCGCACAGGGCAGTCATACCTGGGAAAGTCATCTCATCGACGGCATCTGGACCTATGGAATGGATGAGATCCTGGATGGTCTGCAGGACAGCTACAGTGATATGGCAAAGGAAGTGGAAAGCAAGTTTGACCTTCCCCTGAAAAAGGTCAGCGCCATCGGTATTTCCGCCATGATGCACGGCTACCTTCCTTTTGATGCCCAGGGGAATCTTCTGACGGGCTTCCGTACCTGGCAAAATACCATGACGGGACAGGCAGCTGCAGAGCTTTCCGAACTGTTATCCTTTAATATTCCCCAGCGCTGGAGCATTGCCCATCTGTATCAGGCTCACTTAAATGGTGAGGCCCATGTAAAGGACATTGCATTTTTAACCACCCTGGCAGGCTTCATTCACTGGAAGCTGACGGGAGAAAAGGTGCTGGGTATCGGTGATGCCTCCGGTATGTTCCCCATCGATTCCGTAACCCGTGATTATGACGGAAAGATGCTGGAGCTGTTTAACGAAAAGATGCAGGGCGCAGGCTATCCCTGGACCCTTACGGATATTCTTCCCAAGGTGCTTTGTGCAGGAGATGCTGCAGGAACGCTGACAGATGAGGGAGCAAAGCTTTTGGATCCCAGCGGTAATCTGGAAGCAGGCGTTCTTCTCTGCCCGCCGGAGGGTGATGCGGGAACCGGAATGACAGCAACCAATTCCGTAGCAGTTCGCACCGGAAACGTATCCGCAGGTACCTCCGTATTTGCCATGGTAGTTCTGGAAAAGATGACCGAGAAGGTGCACGAAGAGATCGATATGGTAACCACTCCTGTGGGTGATCCCGTAGCCATGGTACACTGCAACAACTGTACCTCCGAGATCAACGCCTGGGCAGGCTTTTTGAAGGGCTTTTTGGAGGAAGCCGGAGCAGCTGCCGATATGAATATGGTTTATCGTGCCATCTTTGAAGGGGCACTGAAGGGCGCTCCGGACTGCGGCGGTTTGATGGGCTGCAACTATATCGCTGGAGAGCCTGTAACGGGCTTTGCCCAGGGCCGACCTTTGGTTTTGAGAAAACCGGATGCAGAGTTTTCCTTTGTAAACTTTGTCAGAATGCAGCTTATGAGTGCAGTTGCCACCTTGAAGCTTGGCATGGATATTTTAACGGAAGAGGAAAAGGTACCCATCGACAAGATGTTCGGACACGGCGGATATTTCAAGACTCCCGTTACCGGACAAAAGATCATGGCAGCGGCTCTTGGCGCTCCCGTCAGCGTTATGAAGACCGCCGGCGAAGGCGGCAGCTGGGGTATCGCAGTGCTGGCACTGTATGCAGCCTTCAGACAGGGCATTCTTTCCTATGACGGTCTTGCCAAAGATGCAACCCTTCCCTTGTATCTGGAGGATGTGATCATGAAGGGTCAGGAAGGCAGCACCATCGAGCCCGATGCAGAAGATGTGAAGGGCTTTGCAGCCTTTATGGAAAGCTACAAGCAGATGCTGAAGGTAGAAAAACTGGCAACAGAAGAATTTTAAGGGAGAGATAAGATGCTGGAAGAATTAAAACAGAAAGTATTTGAGGCCAATCTGGAGCTTCCTGCCAGAGGCCTTGTAACCTATACCTGGGGCAATGTCAGTGGTATTGACCGGGAGCAGGGGCTGGTTGTTATCAAGCCCAGCGGTGTGGATTATGACACCATGAAAGCAGAGGATATGGTGGTTGTGGATCTGGATGGTAACCGCGTAGAGGGAAAGTACAAACCCTCATCGGATACGCCTACCCATATTGAGCTGTATAAGAGATATGAAAAGATGGGCGGTATCGTACACACCCATTCTCCGGAAGCAACGGCTTGGGCCCAGGCCTGTCGCAGCATTCCCCTTTACGGCACCACCCATGCGGATTATTTTTACGGACCCATTCCCTGCACCAGATCCCTTACCATGCAGGAGATCAAGGAAGCCTATGAAAAGAACACGGGCCTTGTGATCATTGAGACCTTTGATCAGAAGGAACTGGAGCCCATGTACACGCCGGCGGTCCTTTGTGCCAACCACGGTCCCTTTACCTGGGGCAAGGATCCGGCACAGGCAGTTTATCATGCAGTGGTTTTGGAGGAAGTGGCTAAGATGGCCAGAAAAACAGAACTCATTGCACCGGATGTTAAGAGTGCACCGGACTATCTTCGGGATAAACATTTTTACAGAAAGCACGGCGCCAATGCCTACTACGGACAGGGCTGAGCATGAAAGAGTATCCGTTT
This sequence comes from Lachnospiraceae bacterium, assembly GCA_016282595.1. Lineage (GTDB taxonomy): Bacteria > Bacillota > Clostridia > Lachnospirales > Lachnospiraceae > RGIG7926. The sequence goes on along the minus strand of JAEEKV010000153.1, from coordinate 23,356 downwards.
TTATATGAAACCCACCTGCATACCTCTCAGGCCAGTGCCTGTGCCAGAAGTGCCGGGTATGAGATGGCAGAAGCAGCAAAAGCCTTTGGCTATACCGGGATCGTTGTCACCGATCATAACTGGGGAGGAAATACCTGTATCCCAAGAAGCCTTCCCTGGACGGAGTGGGTGGATGCTTTTGCAAAGGGCTATTATGATGCCAGAGAGCAGGGAGATAAGATCGGGTTGGATGTATTCTGGGGATATGAAGCAGGATACAACGGCACGGAGTTTTTGATCTTCGGAACCACCCCGGAATGGATGCGATCCCATCCCGAGCTTCGAGATGCCACCGTAGAGGAGCAGTTTCATATCGTTCATAAGGGCGGCGGCATCGTAGTACATGCCCACCCCTACCGGGAGGAGTACTATATTCCTGAGATCCGGCTGTTTCCTAAGTATGTGGATGCGGTTGAGGCCATCAATGCCACCCATTCCTGTCATAAGAGCCAGGCCCACAATGATCCGAAGTTTGATGAGAGGGCCATTGCCTATGCCAGAAAGCATAAGCTCCCCATGACGGCGGGATCCGATATCCACAGCACGAATCTCTTCGGAGGAGGCATGGCCTTTCGGGAAAAGCTTCGGGACGGCAAAGAGCTGTGCGATGCCATCTTGGGCAACGGAGACTACCTTCTGACCAACGGGGATGCCTGGTTTGACAGACAGGGAAATCCCATTTGAGAATAAGCAAAACAAAAGCGCGCCTTCAAGCAAAAGGCGCGTTTTTTTGGTAGGCAAAAGGGAGGGATTGGGTGTATAATAGAACCTGACGTGACGTTATGTGCTAAAAGATGAAAACGATGTTTTCATAGAACTGTATAAGGGAGAAAAAACATGAAATTACAACCCATCATCAAAAGCCTGCTGGAAACAGATATGTATAAATTCAGCATGGGACAGGCGATCTATCATCAGTTCTCGGATTATAAGACCACCTGGACCTTCAAATGCCGGAATACGGATGTGTATTTTACGGAGGAAATGGTAGAGGAGGTAAAGGAACAGATCAAAGCTTACTGCGACCTTCGTTTTACGGAGGAGGAGCTGGAGTATCTGAACTCCATCAAATGGATCAAGGGCTCCTACATTGATTTCCTCAGACTCTGGAAGCCCAGATTTGCGGACTTTACCATTTCGGATGACGCCACCTGCGGACTTTTGATCGAGACCAAGGGTACCTGGCTGAACACCTCCATGTATGAGATTCCGACCCTGGCCATTGTCAATGAAGTGTTCTTCAGGATGCGTCACAACTACGACGATCTCATCGTAAGCTTTGAGAAAAAGCTGGATGAGAAGATCGCAAAGCTGGCAGACAAAACCTTTGTCATCGGATCCTTCAGTGAGTTCGGACTCAGACGTCGTCTTTCCGGTGAAGCACAGGAGATGGCTATCAAAAAGTTAGCAGATGCTAACTTAGGAGACTCCAAATTCGTAGGTACCTCCAATGTGTATCTGGCAAAGGAGTTCGGCGTAACGCCTGTGGGAACCATGGCCCATGAATGGATCATGTGTGTGGGACAGGGCAATCACAAGCATAACCCGGCTTACTCCAACTGGTATGCACTGGATGCCTGGGTCAAGGAATACGGAGTGTTAAACGGAACCGCCCTGACAGATGCCATTACCACAGACTGCTTCCTTCGGGATTTCCAGCTCACCTATGCAACCCTGTTTTCCGGCGTGCGGCATGATTCCGGAGATCCCATTGCCTGGGGCGAGAAGATGATCGACCACTATGAGGAGCTGGGACTGGATCCTACCTTGAAGACTCTGCTGTTTTCAGACAGCCTGAACTTTGAGAAGGCATCTGAGATCTATGCACACTTTAAGGGCAGGGCAAGAGTGGCCTTCGGAATCGGCACCTACATTGCCAATGATACCGACGTGGAGCCTTTGAACATCGTTATGAAGACCACGGCCTGCAACGGTATGGATGTGGCCAAGATCTCCGATATCCAGGGCAAGGGAATGTGCAAGAATCCCGCTTATGAGGAATACCTTTTGCGTTGCATCCGTTGGAGGATGGATCTTTCCAACCGCATTGCAAAAGAAGATAAATAAATTTATTTAATGAAAAAAGTTAGCAGGGGGTAACTATGGCAAAGCTGGTGATCAATGAAACAAACAAGCTCTCCACCATCGCACCGGAGATCTACGGACATTTTTCCGAGCATTTGGGCAGATGCATTTACGAAGGACTTTTCGTGGGAGAGGATTCCGATATTCCCAATGTCAACGGGATGCGGAAGGATGTAGTAGAGGCGCTGAAGGAAATCAAGGTACCTGTGCTTCGCTGGCCCGGAGGCTGCTTTGCAGATGAGTACCATTGGATGGACGGCATCGGCAAAAAAGAGGAGCGCAAGAAGATGATCAACACCCACTGGGGTGGGGTGGTAGAGGACAACAGCTTCGGAACCCACGAGTATATGGAGCTTTGCTCCCAGCTGGGATGTAAGACCTACGTAAACGGCAACCTGGGCAGCGGCACTGTTCGGGAGATGAGCGAGTGGGTAGAGTATATGACCTTTGACGGCGTATCCCCCATGGCAGATCTTCGGACCGCAAACGGTCACAGGGAGCCCTGGAAGCTGGACTATTTTGCAGTGGGCAATGAGAACTGGGGCTGCGGTGGCAATATGAGAGCCGAATACTATGGCAACGAGTACCGCAGATACCAGACCTATATCAGACAGTTCCAAAAGGATCACACAGTGCAGAAGATTGCCTGCGGTCCCAATACCGATGACTATGACTGGACCGATGAGGTCCTTGACACCTGCTTTGATCATGCTCAGCCTCAAATGCATGGGTTTATGGATCTTTTGTCCATGCACTACTATGTATTCCCGGACGGCTGGGACAACAAGGGCAGCAGCACAGAGTATGATGAGAGACTCTGGTATCTGACCATGAACAAAGCTTACTATATGGATGAGCTGATCCGCCGTCACAGCGGCGTTATGGATAAATACGATCCCAAGAAGCAGATCGGTCTTGCAGTGGATGAGTGGGGCTGCTGGTATGAAGTAGAGCCCGGCACCAATCCCGGCTTTTTGTATCAGCAATCTACCATGAGAGATGCGCTGGTAGCAGGTGCCACCCTGGATATCTTCAACAAGCATGCAGACAGAGTGAAGATGGCCTGCATCGCCCAGACCATTAACGTACTCCAGGCAGTGATCCTGACGGATGGGGAAAAGATGATAAAGACCCCCACCTACGACGTATTCCATATGTATCGTTATCATCAGGGAGCATCTTTATTGGAAAGCGCCGTAACCGGAAGCCGGGACATCGGACCTGAGGATAGCAAAGTGCCTCAGATCACGGAATCTGTTTCCGAAAAGGACGGCGTCATCACCGTAACCGTAAACAACCTTTCCATGACCGAGGGTGCAGAGTTTTCACTTTCCTTCAGTGAGGATAAAACCTATGAGGTGGTTGAGGCCAGGATCCTGGTAAGCGGCGATGTTCACGATCACAACACCTTCGATGCACCGGATGTGGTAAGGGAGAAGGATTATGACGGATACAAGGCTGAGGGAAAAGGCTTTGTACTGGAGCTTCCGGCAGCATCGGTTGTAATGATGCGGTTTCGCTAAGCTATGAGCGATATCGACAAAAAAGATCAACGGATCTGCAAAAAATGCCTTCTTCGGGATTTTGATGAGGCAGCCTATGAGGAGCAGATCCGGAGGTTTATCGAAAAGCTTTCCCCGGGGGATAGGGTAAGCCATGAGGAATATGAAAAAAGGCTCCTGGTCTGTCAAAGCTGTGAAAGCCTTGTGACGGGAACCTGCATGAAATGCGGATGCTATGTAGAACTGCGGGCGGCGGGGAAAAACAGCCGCTGCCCCGCTAAAAAATGGTAATCGTATCAAATCAGATAGAGGGGAAAGTTCAGGGGAAGTAGTTGAATCTATCCGAGGGAAAAACAAAAATCGGGAGGTTACTACCATGAAGAACTGGAAACTCAGTCTCAAAATTTCTGTTGTACTGTCTGCCGTTACGGCAATCTGTTTGACAGTGATGTTTCTCTTATCCAATCACAACATGACAGCGGATTCCATCATGAAGGTGGCCCAGGAGAACAGCGAAAACGCCAAGCAGATCAACGATATCATCGTCCGGTTCCAGAGCTGAGTCATAAAGAACTGAATAAAACTTGCAAAACTGTGCATTTTTCTCAGAATGCACAGTTTTGTTTTTGGAAAAAAACAGGCCATTCATAAAGATGCACAAAAGGAGAGGGAAATTGTTTGTGAAATTTATTCAATTTGTCCATGATTTTCGAAAAATTACGCTTTTTTATGGTGAAAATCATTCACTTTGACGAACCTTTGTGCTATAATTCTGTTAATCGGTGTTTTTTCGGCACCGTTAATAAATGGGTAAGGGGTGACAGACTTGAAGATCAAAAAAGAGATGATCGCCATGCTGCTTGCAGGTGGTCAGGGATCGAGACTTGGGGTTTTGACTGCTAAGGTTGCTAAGCCGGCAGTTTCCTTCGGCGGCAAATATCGAATCATCGATTTTCCGCTTTCCAACTGTATCAATTCCGGAGTGGACACGGTAGGTGTTTTGACACAGTACCAGCCGCTTCGCCTGAATACGCATATCGGTATCGGTATTCCCTGGGATCTGGACCGGAATGTGGGCGGTGTTTCAGTTCTGCCTCCTTATGAGAAGAGTGAGGATACGGAGTGGTACACCGGTACTGCCAATGCAATTTATCAGAATATTGAGTTTATGGACACCTATAATCCGGACTATGTATTGATCCTTTCCGGCGATCATATTTATAAGATGGATTATGAGGTTATGCTGGATTATCACAAGGCAAAAGGCGCCGAGGTGACACTGGCTGCTATGCCCGTTCCCATGGAAGAGGCAAAACGTTTTGGTATCCTGGTTACGGATGACGATCGCAGGATCACCGAATTCCAGGAAAAACCGGAGCATCCCAACAGCAACCTGGCCAGTATGGGTATTTATATCTTTAACTGGGCCACTTTGAAGGAAGCTTTGATCGCCAATGCAACCCAGCCGGGTCTTGACTTTGGTAAGCACGTGATCCCCTACTGCCATGATAAGGGTTCACCCTGCTTTGCTTATGAGTTCAACGGCTACTGGAAGGATGTAGGAACCCTGAATTCCTATTGGGAAGCCAATATGGAGCTCATCGATATCGTTCCGGAGTTCAATCTGTATGAAGAGTACTGGAAGATCTACACCAAGTCCGATACCCTTCCGCCTCAGTATATCTCCGCTGAGTCCGAGATTGAAAAGTGTATCATCGGTGAAGGCGCGCAGATCTACGGCAAGGTTTATAACTCCGTTATCGGCTGCGGCGTAACCATTGGCGCAGACACAGTGGTAAGAGATTCCATCATTATGAATGAGGCTGAGATCGGTAAAAATTGTGAGATTAACAAGGCCATCATTGCAGAGAATGCCTGCATCGGGGATGAGGTAAAGCTGGGTGTCGGCGAGGAAGCAGACAACGATACGGCACCTCATATTTACAACCATGGTCTTGTGACTGTGGGTGAAAAATCCGTGATCCCGAATGGTATCAGCGTCGGAAAGAACTCCGTAGTTTCCGGTATCACCGAGCTTTCCGATTATCCGGACGGAAATCTTCCGAGCGGAAAGACTTTGATCAAGGAGGGTGAGCAGGTATGAGAGCGATCGGTATTATTTTAGCAGGTGGTAACAATCACAGGATGCGGGAGCTTTCCCAGAAGCGTGCCATTGCAGCCATGCCCATTGCCGGCAGTTACCGCAGTATAGATTTTGCACTGTCCAACATGACCAATTCCAGAATTCAGAGAGTGGCAGTGCTGTCCCAGTACAATGCAAAGAGCTTGAATGAGCATCTTTCCTCTTCCAAGTGGTGGGACTTCGGCCGTAAGCAGGGTGGACTTTCCGTATTTACCCCTACGGTAACCAATGACAATAATTCCTGGTTCAGAGGTACGGCAGATGCCATTTATCAGAACCTGGACTTTTTGAAGGAATCCCATGAGCCCTACGTAGTGATCGCTTCCGGCGATTGCATCTACAAGATGGACTACAACAAGGTGCTGGAGTATCACATCGCAAAGAAAGCGGATATCACCGTTGTTTGCAAGGATATGCCCGCCAGCGAGAATGTAGATCGCTACGGTATTCTGAAGATGAATGAAGAGAGCCGCATCGAGGAGTTTGAGGAGAAGCCCATCGTAGCCAACTCCAACACCATCTCCTGCGGTATCTATGTGATCCGCCGCCGTCAGCTCATTGAGCTGATTGAGAAGGTTTCCGAGGACGGCCAGTACGATTTCGTAAAGGATATCCTGATCCGTTACAAGAACCTTAAGAGGATCTTCGGTTACAAGATCCAGTCCTACTGGAAGAACATCGCTTCCGTGGAGGATTACTTCGCAGCCAACATGGACTTCTTAAAGCCCGAGATTCGCGATTACTTCTTCCGCAGCTATCCGGACATTTACTCCAAGGTGGATGATCTTCCTCCGGCTAAGTACAATGTGGGAGCCAAGATCCGCAACAGCCTGATCTCCTCCGGCAGCATTGTAAACGGCGCTGTGGAGAATTCCGTAGTATTCAAGGGGGCATTTGTGGGAAATAACTGCACCATTAAGAATTCCATCATTTTGAATGATGTGTATATCGGAGACAATACCTACATTGAGAACTGTATCGTAGAGAGCCACGATACCATCCGCGCCAACTCCTATCACAAGGGAGAGGGTGAAGTGAAGATCGTAGTGGAGAAGAATGATAGGTTTGTGATCTGATGATAACAGGGGAACAAATATGAGACCGTCGTAAGCTCGCTTACGGACGGGCGAAATATTTAGTGACCCGCCGCAATCATGAGGAAAAAAGCGAGACGAGCGATAGCGAGTTGAGCGATTTCCGAATGGTTGCAGAATCGCGAGAGTGCGAAGCACGGAGCGATTCGTGTTATCATCAGAAAAAAATTGTCAACCAGGGGTGGTTACGAAAAAACCGTTCTGCATCAGGCAGCGCGGTTTTTTCATACATAAAAAACTACTTTTTCGCCGCCACAAGATATGGTATAATGTATCTGTATGTTTGCAAGTTTTTGTGGCTTGCAGAAAAGGTTATGCCCAAAAAGAGTTGGGGGTCAATATGCTGGAAACAGAAAAGATCGGTCTTTCCAAAGAGGAGTTTTTGGAGACCGGAGGAAATGAAGTACTTGGGGAAGATCTTTCGGCCATCAGTGTCAGGGATATTCCCTTTGACAGATTAAAACAGGGAAGGGTGGTAGTCACGGGAGCAACGGGGCTTGTGGGCTCTGTGCTGGTACGAACCCTGGCCTATTTAAACCGTGTGCTGGAGCTTGGCATGCAGATCATTTTAATGGTCCGTTCCATGGACAAGACCAGAAGGATCTTCGGGGAACTTTTGGAGCGTGAGGATCTGATGGTGGTTTGCCAGGATATTACGGATCCGGCAGCCATTGAGGGCGGCGTGGATTTCATTTTGCACTGTGCCTCTGCAACCGCCTCCAAAACCTTTGTGACCCAGCCCGTTGAGACTTTGGAGGTAGCTATCCGGGGAACGGAAAATCTTCTGAAGCTGGCCCGGGAAAAGAAGATTAAGAGCATGGTCTATCTGTCCTCCATGGAAGCCTTCGGGATTACAGATCCGAGTCTTTCCAGAGTACGGGAAGAGGATCTGGGATATATCGATATTACCAATGTCAGGAGCTGCTATTCGGAAGGAAAGCGGATCTGCGAGCTGCTCTGTGCCTGCTATGCCCATGAATACGGCGTTCCGGTAAAGGCGGCACGTCTTGCCCAGACCTTCGGTGCCGGGGTAGATAAAAGCGAGGGCAGGGTTTTTGCCCAGTTCTTAAAGAGCGCCATGGCGGGAGAGGATATCGTACTTCATACCAAGGGAGAATCCTTCGGAAACTATTGCTACACAGCGGATGCAGTGGCGGGTATTTTAACCATTCTCCTATCCGGTGAGCATTCCAATGTCTATACGGTGGTAAATCCTGCCACCACCACCAGGATTCGGGATATGGCCGAGATGGTGGCACGGGAGTTTTCCGACGGCAGATCCAAGGTGGTCTTTGACATTCCTGCGGATCGTCTGACCTTCGGCTATGCACCGGATGTCACCACCCATCTTTGCGCCGATAAGCTTATGGCCCTGGGTTGGGAGCCGGAATATGACCTGGTGAATATGTACAAGCGGTTGAAAAAGAGTTGGGAGATCGTATGAGCGTTTCACTGATCTGGATCTGCGAGGATCCCTTCAAAAAATACAGAAAAGAAACCATGTCCTGCATCCTAGAGCAAAGCAGCAGCCTTTCAGAGCCTTTGGAAATCCTTTGCTACGGAGCAGATGAGAGCCGGCAAAAGGAGATCACGGAAGGGATCGAAAAGGCCGGTGCAAAGGTGCAGGCAAGCTTTTATCCCATGCCGGAGGGCTCTTTGTTTGAGGAAGCAGGCCAAAGGCATACCAACAGGCCGGATCTGGTTTATGCGGATGCGGCCGAAAAAGTGTCCGGGGATTGGGTAACCATGCTTTATGACGGGGACACCCTTTCCGCAGGCATGCTGTCTTCTGTGGAGCAGCACGCAAAGGAGCATCCGGACATTCGCATCCAGTTTTCCAAAAAGCAGCCCCTGATCTGTTTTTGTCTTTCCCGGGATCCGGATACCGTAGCAGGAAGCATGGCGAAGAATGCGGTGAAAGCCAGAGCCACTTCTGTTACAAAGGTCTTTGATTACCCAATCGTCAATACCACCATCGAAACCGAGCCTGCAAAACGGCCGGAGCTGTTTCCCTTTATTCTGGGGGGCACCTTTTTGAAAAAAGAATGTTTTACAAAGGATGCCCTGGAAAACGGAGCAGGTTTTGATTCGGAGCTTAAATTTTTCCTGGAGCTTTGCAGAGGGGAAGAGAGAATCTTATTCCTGGGAGATCAGGAATATAAGAGCCGGGTAGCCTACGACGGCGATATTGTCTTTTACAGACGGCTGTATCAGGAAGAGTTCTATATGGATTCTCTTCAGAAGTTCTGGATCCCCTATCTGAAACAGCTGAAGGCAGAGGGTGGGATCCCTGAGTTTATCCAGTACTATGCAGTCTTTTCCCTTCGCAATCGTTTCTCCGGAAACCGTAACAACAAAAACAAGCATGTCATCGAAGGGCGGGAGGATGATTTCTTTGCCCTTGTAACCGAGGAGCTTTCCCTGCTGGAGGATCGGGTGATCCTGAATGAAAAGCAGGTGGGAGACTGCCGCATCGGCAAGGACCTGCAGTGGCTGTTCGGACTTATAAAGCACGGCCCCGAGTATCATTTCACCATTCAGGGAGATGAAAAGGAAGGGTATTTCGGTGACGGCGGCGTAAAGATCGATCCCGTGGCGGAGCTTCGCTGCGAGATCCAGACCATGGATCCTAATGGCGGCGGCCTGGAGATTGACGGCAGGATCGACAACGTGCTCTTTTCCATGGCGGAGCGGATCTTCCTTCGGTACGGGAACGAGGAGTATGAGCCTGTCTATAATGAGCGCTACGCACTAAAAAAATACTTCGGCATTTCCCTCATGAAGGATCATTGCTTCCATCTGACCATTCCGACCCTTTCGGAAAAGAAGACGGATCTGTTTTGCATCGCTGTCATCGGGGGAAAAGAGTATGAGATCGAGTTTGGCTATGCCTCTCATTTTTCCCGCATGAGTCCCAACTTTAAAAACAGCTACTGGGCTTTTACCTCGGGCAAAAAATTTTTGATGCGGAAAAAAAGAGGGGGCCTTACCATTCAAAAGGCCATGCAGCCCCGCATTATGTGGCAGGAATTTTTGCTCTTTTTGAATATGCTGTTTGTGCAGGATAAGAGGGCTAAGATCTTTATTCTGATCCGGGCGGCCTTCTTTGTTACCAGACCCTTTATCAAGCGCCGTCCCATTTGGCTGTATCTGGATAAGATCTATAAGGGGGGAGATAGTGCAGAGTATCTGTACCGCTATGCGGCGGCCCAAAAGGACGGGTTTTCCCATTACTATCTCATTGATGAAAAGACCTCGGACTACAAGCGTCTGGTGGCAGATGGTTATAAGCCCCTGGTGCGGGGAACGGTTTTGCACAGACTGATCTTTCTTATGGCGGATATGGTGGTTATTTCCAACTCCACGGTATTTAGCTTTAACAGCTTTGGACAGATCAATTCCAGCTATATCCGGGACCTTCCCAATTTCCATTGCTGCTGCGTTCAGCACGGTATGAGCGTCCAGAAGATCGCAGTGGCCCAGAACCGTCTGCGGGATAAAACAGAGCTGTATTTCTGTGCATCCAAGTATGAGTTTGACAACCTGCTGCGCCCTGTCTATGACTACGAAGGCTATGACATTTTGAAGCTCACGGGTGTACCCAGATACGATGGATTAAAGAACAGGGATCAGAAGCAGATTTTGATCTCCCCCACCTGGAGAATGCAGAGTGCGGTTCCCGTCCGTGGAAGCGAAGGATACCAGAGAGATTACAATCCGCTGTTTAAGGAAAGCGCCTACTTTAAGGTTTATAATTCCCTCATCAACGATGAAAGGCTTATTGCGGCGGCAAAGGAATACGGCTATCGCATCAAGTATGTGCTCCATCCCATTGTCAGCTCCCAGGGCAGGGATTTTCAGAAAAACGACTATGTGGATATCATCCCTTCCGTGGGAGATATGAGCTATGAAAAGCTGTTTTGCGAATCCTCTTTGATGGTAACGGATTTTTCCGGTGTGCAGTTTGACTTTGCCTATATGAGAAAGCCCGTGGTGTATCTGCACCACAACAGCATTCCCGAGCACTATGAGGAGGGCAGCTTTTTCTACGATACCATGGGCTTCGGTGAGATCTGCAGGGACAATGACAGCTTAGTGGATCTGCTCATCGACTATATGAAAAACGGCTGCAGGATGAAAGAGCAATACAAGCAGCGGGCAGACGACTTTTTCTATTACAACGATGATCATAACTGTGAGAGGATCTATCAGGAGATGCTGGCTTACCAGAAAAAGGTGGGCATCACAAAGTAAGGACGGAAGAAAAAATGTATCTGATCGTGGGCCTGGGAAATCCGGGCAGACAATATGAACATACCAAGCACAACTGCGGCTTTGATGCCTTAGATGAGGTGGCGGATAAGCTGAAAATCTCCATTTCCTCCAAGGAGCATAAGGCCCTGGTGGGAAAGGGCTACGCCTTCGGAGAAAAGGTGCTTTTGGCAAAGCCCCAAACCTTTATGAATCTAAGCGGAGAAAGTGTTTTAGCCCTTTGCTCCTACTATAAGATCGATCCTGAAACCCAGCTCATTGTGCTCTATGATGATATCGATCTTTCACCGGGACAGCTTCGGATCCGGAAAAACGGAAGCCCCGGGGGCCACAACGGCATGAAGAATATCACGGCCCTGCTAGGGACCAGGGAATTTACCAGGATCCGCATCGGTGTAGGTGCAAAGCCTGCCGGAAGGGATCTGGCGGACTATGTCCTCAGCCACTTTTCCCCGGAGGACAGACAGCTTTTGGACGAGGCCTTTTCCCAGGCAGCGGATGCGGTACTTCAGATCCTTCAGGGGGATCTAAACGGTGCCATGAATCAGTACAACAAAAAGAAAAAACAACAGGAAGATCCGGATGCACATTTTGACTCAAGCTCTTAAGGAGCTGGCATTTTTTGAGGATGCCGAAAGAAAACTGCATAAGAAGGAAACAGTTTCCGTAACAGGGCTTTCCGATGCACAAAAGGCCCACATGACGGCGGCCCTTTCCGAGCCCTATCAGAGCCGCATTTTTCTGACCCATAACCAGATCGCGGCCAGGCAGATGTATGAGGATCTGAGCTTTTTCGATCCCAATGTCTGCTACTTGGAGGCCAAGGATTATATCTTTTTCCAGGCGGACTTAAGGGGCCAGGATATGCTCAGGGAGCGGATGAAGTGTTTTCGCAGAATCCTGGAGGGTCAGCCCATTACCGTGGTTACCACCGTTGATGCCCTGATGATGCCGGTGCAGCCCTTAGAGCTGATGCTGGAGCATATCTTTTCCGTTTCCGTAGGAAGCATTGTGGAGGAGGAAGCGGCTGCCAAAAAGCTGGTGCGCATGGGCTATGAAAGATGCTACCAGGCCCAGGAGCCGGGGCAGTTTTCCATTCGCGGCGGCATTCTGGATGTCTTCGATATGACAGGGGAAAACCCTGTGAGGATCGAGCTTTGGGGAGATGAGGTAGAGAGCATTCGGTATTTTGATGTCTTTTCCCAAAGGTCCATTGAAAATATCAAACAGATCACCATCTTTCCCGCCACGGAGCTGATCCTCACAAAGGAGCAAAAAAGCCAGGGAATTCGCGCCATACTGGAGGAGGCCGAGAAGCAGTCAAAGCTTCTTCGGGCGCAGGAGAAGCGGGCAGAGAGCAGTCAGATCTTAAAGATCGCCCAGGGACTTAAGGAGCAGATCGAGCAGTTTGGCGTCCTTGCCAATCTGGACAGCTACATGGGATATTTTTGTCCGGAGCTGACGGATTTTCTTTCTCTCTTTTCAGACCGGGAGCTTCTGGTGATCCAGGATGAGCCGGCCAGACTTTCCGAGCATTTGCGGGCCATTGAGCTGGAGTACCATGACAGCATGATGGGACGTCTGGAAAAGGGCATGATCCTGCCGGGACAGGCGGGGCTTTTATATGATGAAAAACGGATTATGGCCCTGATGGAAAAAAAGCGCACCCTGATGCTTTCCACTTTGGATCTGTCCCATGCAAAAAGCAGTAAGATAACCACCTACCGGGTAGACGGACGGGGGATCGGATCCTTCCATTCCAGCTTTGAGGTGCTGGTAAAGGATCTGAAGACCTACGCTAAAAACAAGTACCGGATCCTGGTGCTATCCCCTTCCCATACCAGAGCCCAGAGACTTGCCAAGGATCTTTTTGACGAGGGCCTTACAGCTTACTACAAGCAGGAACAGCACCTTCCTCAAAAGGGCGAGGTAATGGTTTCCAGAGCATCCCTTACCAAGGGCTTTGAGTATCCGGGCATCGGCCTTGTGGTCATCACGGAAGGAGATATCTTCGGAAACCGCCAGAAGAAGCAGCGCACCAAGAAGCGCTATGAAGGGGAAAAGCTGCGCTCCCTGGATCAGCTGAAGGTGGGAGATTATGTGGTCCATGAGGATCACGGCGTAGGTGTCTATCGCGGCATCGAAAAGATCGAGCGGTCCGGAGTAACCAAGGACTATATGAAGGTGGAGTACGCCGACGGCGGAAACCTTTATGTGGCGGCCACCGGGTTCCACGCCATTATGAAATATGCGGCGGCGGATACGGATAAAAAACCCAAGGTCAACAAGCTGGGCACCCAGGAGTGGAAAAAGACCACCACCCGGGTAAAGGCAGCGGTGGAGCTGGTTGCCAAGGATCTGGTGGCACTGTATGCGGCCAGAAACCAGAAGCGCGGCTTTGAATTTGAAAAAGACACCGTTTGGCAGAAGGAGTTTGAGGAGATGTTTCCCTATGAGGAGACACGGGATCAGCTGGAAGCCATCGAAGCCACCAAGAAGGATATGGAAGCCCCCAAGATCATGGATCGTCTGGTTTGCGGGGACGTGGGCTTCGGAAAAACGGAGATCGCCATTCGGGCAGCCTTTAAGGCAGTACAGGATGAAAAGCAGGTAGCCATTTTGGTACCTACCACGGTACTGGCCCAGCAGCACTATGAAACCTTTACCCAGAGAATGAAGGATTTTCCCGTGACAGTGGGGCAGCTGTCCCGTTTCCAGACTCCTTCGGAAAATAAGAAAACCATCGAGGGGCTGAAAAAGGGAACCGTAGATATTGTCATCGGCACTCACAGGCTGTTGTCCAAGGATGTGCAGTTTAAGGATCTGGGACTTTTGGTGGTGGATGAGGAGCAGCGCTTCGGCGTTACCCATAAGGAAAAGATCAAGATCCTGAAGGATACGGTGGATGTACTCACCCTTTCCGCAACTCCCATTCCCAGAACCCTGCATATGAGCCTTTCCGGCATCCGGGATCTCAGCGTTTTGGAGGAGCCTCCCGTAGATCGTATGCCCATTCAGACCTTTGTCATGGAGGAAAACGAGGAGATGGTCCGAGAGGCCATCACCAGGGAGATTGCCAGGGGGGGACAGGTTTACTACGTACACAACCGAACCGCTACCATTGCAGAGGCGGCCCATCGCATCAATGAGCTGGTACCCGATGCTCAGGTGGCCTTTGCCCACGGCAAGATGAAGGTATCGGAGCTGGAGCGGATCATGATCGACTTTGTCCAGGGACAGATCGATGTACTGGTTTCCACCACCATCATCGAAACAGGATTGGACATTCCCAATGTCAATACCCTCATCGTTCACGATTCCGACCAGATGGGGCTTTCCCAGCTTTATCAGCTGCGAGGACGTGTGGGAAGATCCAACCGCTCGGCTTATGCATTTTTGCTTTATCGAAGGGACAAGCTGCTTCGGGAGGTGGCGGAAAAAAGACTGGCCGCCATTCGGGAGTTTACGGAGCTTGGCAGCGGGATTCGCATCGCCATGCGGGATCTGGAGATCCGTGGGGCAGGTACCATGCTGGGAAAGGCCCAGCACGGACATCTGGAAGCCGTAGGATATGATATGTACGTAAAGCTCTTATCGGAAGCCGTGAAGGTGGAAAAGGGCGAGAGCAAGGAGACTGAGATCGAAACCCAGGCGGATCTGGATGTTGACGCATACATTCCGGACAGTTATATTGTCAATGAAGCACAGAAGCTGGACATCTACAAGCGTATCGCCGCCATTGAGAGCAAAGAGGAAAGCGATGAGATGCATATGGAGCTGCAGGACCGCTTCGGAAAGGTGCCAAAGCAGGTGGAGTATCTGCTTCGCATCGCCGTTTTGAGGCAGCAGGTTCGATCCCTCTATGTATTGGAGATTTCCGGCCGGAAGGACAAGCTGACCTTTTACATGCATCCCCGGGCGGATATCCGGGTGGAAAATATCGGCTATGTCATCGACGCCTTTGGCGGGGATCTGAAGCTTGTAACAGGCCAAAGACCGGCCTTTGTGCTGGAGCTTACCCCCAAGGAAATTCCTTCCTATGATGAGGAGCAGCTGCTTTCATCGGCGGAAGAACTTGCAAAGCAGATGCGAATGCGGTTATTATAATGAAGTTTGTAAGGAGCAAGTGGAGAGGAGCTAATTCATGAGAACAGGTTATGAAACAATGTCCCAGCAGGAGAGAGCGGAGGAGAGAAAGAAAGCCCTTCGCCGTGAGCGGATTGCGAGAATGCGCCGGGAAAAACAGCGCAGGGAGCGGATCAAAAAGCTCATCGCCTTCGGCATTCCCGTGTTGGCGGCAGTGGTCATCCTGGTGATCGCTTTAACGGAAATGAAGGGCGTGGGGATTTTTACAAGAGCCGCCAAGAAACGGCAGGAGAAATGGGCTGAGCAGGATGCCCATGAAGCCCTGATGGCGGAGATTCGAGACCTTCCTACGGCGGCGGGCTTTGATGTTACCACCATGAAGGTTATGACGGAAGAGGAAAACGCTTCCTTTTTGGCAGTGGGACAGCCGGAAGCAGCACTTTTGGCAGATGTAGGCCAGATGGCAGAGCTTCGGAAAATGGAGGAAGAGGCCACCAGCGGCATTTTAGGTGGCAGCGGCCAGATGGGGGGACAGCTTTCTCCCTTTATGACAGGCTATGAGTCTTCGGCAGATGCTTTTGATGCTCACAAGACCTCCCAGACCACGGGATTTTCCTCTGAGGTAGTCAGCGACTACGGCGTGCTGATGGATGCAGAGACCGGTGAGATCAAGGCAGCCAGAAATGCCACCACAAGAATTTCTCCCGCCTCCATGACGAAGGTGTTGACGGTTTTGGTGGCAGCGGAGAACCTTCCGGATCCGGATCTGGAAAAGAAGGTGCCCATTACCATCGAGGTAACGGATTTTTCCTATCGAAACGACTGTAGTGCAGTGGGCTTTTCCGTGGGTGAGGAGCCTACGGTAAAGGATCTGTTCTACGGAACCATCCTTCCCTCCGGCGGAGATGCGGCCTATGCACTTGCCTGCTACGTGGCAGGTTCCATGGAGACCTTTGCGGATCTTATGAACGAAAAACTCAAGGAGCTGGGAATTTCCGGTAGTGCCCACTTTACCAACTGCGTGGGTCTTTACGACGAGGAGCATTACTGTACTATTTATGATATGGCCCTTATTATGGATGCGGCCATGCGAAACGATTTTGTCAGAGAGGTTTTATCGGCTCACACCTATACCACCTCCTCCACTCCGGAGCATCCCGAGGGCATCATCATTTCCAACTGGTTTTTGCGCAGAATCGAGGATAAGGACTGCGGCGGCCTGGTGGTGGGTGCCAAGACCGGATTCGTGGTACAGTCCAGAAACTGTGCTGTCAGCTATGCAACGGATGCAAACGGACATCCCTTCATCTGTGCTACGGGGTCTTCCTCCAGCAGCTGGAGATGTATTTACGACCATGTGGAGATCTATAAGGCCTTCTTTGCAGGCTCGGGCTTTGATCCGGCTACCATTGCCGAAAGCGGAAGAAAGCCGGAGGGCGAGGAAGAAGAGAGCGCTGATGAGGCGCAGGACTGATACCGAAAACACTTGAAAAATAGGGCGAAAAAGACTACTATAAACATATCGCAGTCTGCAAAGCGGCAGGTATGCCGCCCTGCAGAACGGAACGGATAAAAGATAACAGGACAAAGGACAGGAGGAAGGAAGATGAAACAGTTCAAAAAACGTTTATTCATGGGCCTGGTTGCATTTGCAGTTTGCCTGGGAATGTTCATATTACCCGGCGTAAACGCAGCAACTACCACCACGGTGAAGGCTGAGACGGCAAAGAAGGCAGCCGGCAAGCTGATGAAAGCCATTAAGAACTGCAATGACAGCAGCCTTGGCAATTTTGTATATTTCACCGAAGGCTCTTTCTACGGCACTATCAAATCCAAAAGCCCCAGTTATTACAACTGGATCAAGAAGAATAACAAGAAGATGACCTACAAGATCAAAAGCGTTAAGCAGAAAAACGGTCTTGCAGATGTAAAGGTACAGGTGAAGGTTGCAGATTCTTCCGAGCTGGCAAAAAACCTGGTACAGGCTTTCGACGATTATGCATCCGAGATCGTAAACAATCCGGGAGCCACTACTGGTTATACGGCAGACACCCTGTATAAAAAAGCCATCGCAAAGACCAAGGCTCCGAAGTTTAAGAAATCCACCATTGTACTGCATATGGCACAGTACGGAACCAGCTGGGTTCTGACTTCAGACTCTACCTCCGATGCAAAGTTTAAAAATCTGCTTAGCTGCAACAGTGTCAGCAGCACCCCCATTATCAAGAAGGGTCTGAAGGAGACCTTGGATAACATGGTTTCCGCTCTTGCAAGAAAATACAATGTCAGCGAGGAAACCATCCGGCAGGCACTTGGAAGCAGTCTGACGAAGCTTGAGCAGCAGCTCGGAGATCTGTAAGAAAAATAGGGAGAGAATGATATGAAGAGTATGATGAAATCTTTCGGCATAAGGATCGCTGTGGCTGTGCTTACCCTGTGCGGCGTGCTTTTTTCCTTCGGCACCGTAAAGACCCAGGCAGCCCTGACTCCTGTTATTTTGCAATTTGTACAGTCCGATAGTGATGCCAATTCCATGACGGTGGCATGGCAGGTCAGCAATACCGACTACATCGAAGTTTGGTACAGAGAATCCCTTCCGGCAAACAAGAATAAATTCGAGAGAGTTGCTGTTGTCACCGGAAACTCCTACACTCTTCGGAACTTAAAGGGCGGTACCGGATATGATGTGGAGATCGTTGCCATCAGCGGAACCGGAAAGGACGCCCGCTCCACCCTCAAGGTTCTTTACAACATCGGAACCAAGATGGGAGATCTGGGAAGTATCTACCAGATCAGCTGGGACAGATTTGAGAAAAAGCTTGAGGTAGGCTGGGATAAGCTGGCTCTTGCCGATGGATACGAGTACTACTTTGAGACTGCTAACGAGACCAAGAAGCTGGAGAATGAGATCGTCGGAAAGGATATCAATTCCAAGACCTTCCTCATCAACAACAACCAGGCTTACAAGTTCTCGGTACGCGCCTTTGTATTGAAGAACGGTCAGAAGACCTTCACCCCCTGGAAGTCCATCATCTGCATCGAGCAGCCCTGGGTGAAGAAGGCCGTGAAGAAGGGCAAAAAGCTTACCATCACCTGGAAGAAGGTTCGCCAGGCAGACGGATATGACGTTTATGTATCCGCTACCCCCAACAAGGGCTACCAGAAGGTGAAGAGTGTAAGTGCAAAGACCAATTCCGTTACCATTAAGAAGGTAGGGAAGAAAAAGATCAAATCCAAAAAGAAATGGTATGTTTACGTGGTTGCCAAGAAGGACGGAAATACTTCCGGAGCAAGGTATTATTTCCCCACCGCAACAGGCGGCAGCCAGTACATAGCATTTAAGTAAATATGTGAGGAGTATGAAAAAATGGCCGACAAGAAATTGGTGGAAGCGATCACAGCCATGGACGTGGATTTCGCCCAGTGGTACACAGATGTGGTCAAAAAAGCAGAACTGGTGGATTACACTTCGGTAAAGGGCTGTATGGTAATCAAGCCCGCCGGATATGCCATCTGGGAGCTTCTGCAAAAGCAGCTGGATGAAAGGTTCAAGGAGACAGGAGTAGAGAATGTATATCTGCCCCTGTTCATTCCCGAAAGCCTTCTGGAAAAGGAAAAGGATCATGTAGAGGGCTTTGCCCCCGAGGTAGCATGGGTGACCCACGGCGGTCTTGCACCTTTGCAGGAAAGACTTTGCGTACGTCCTACCTCCGAGACCCTGTTCTGCGATTTTTACAAAAACGAAGTACAGTCCTACCGGGATCTTCCCAAGGTATATAACCAGTGGTGTAACGTAGTCCGTTGGGAAAAGGAAACCAGACCCTTCCTTCGCAGCCGTGAGTTTTTATGGCAGGAAGGCCACACGGCCCACGCCACGGAAGAGGATGCGGAAAACAGGACCATCCAGATGCTGGATCTGTACGCAGACTTCTGCGAGCAGGTGCTGGCAATTCCCGTGATCAAGGGCAGAAAGACGGACAAGGAAAAGTTTGCAGGTGCTAACGCAACCTATACCATCGAAGCCCTGATGCATGACGGAAAGGCTCTGCAGTCCGGTACCAGTCACAATTTCGGAGACGGCTTTGCAAAAGCATTTGAGATCCAATATACGGATAAGGAAAATAAACTGCAGTATGTACACCAGACCTCCTGGGGCGTAACCACCAGACTCATCGGTGCCATCATCATGGTACACGGAGATGACAGCGGATTGAAGCTGCCTCCCAGAATCGCTCCCGTGCAGGTACAGATCATTCCCATCCGCCAGCAGGCAGAGGGAGTGCTGGATGGTGCTTACAAGCTGGCAGAGAGTCTGTCCGAGGTAGTTGTCGATTATGCAGAGGGTGCAAAGAGCGCACATCACAGCCTGGAGATGCAGAACATCCGTGTAAAGGTGGATGATTCCGACAAGACCCCCGGCTGGAAGTTCTCCGAGTGTGAGATGAGAGGTATCCCTCTTCGTATCGAGTTGGGGCCTAAGGATTTAGAGGCAGGAAACTGCGTCATCGTTCGCAGAGATACCGCAGAAAAGATCACCTGTCCTTTAGCAGAGGTCAATGAAAAGGTTTCCGAGCTTCTGGTTACCATTCAGAAGGAAATGCTGGAGCGGGCAAGAACCCACAGGGATGCCCATACCTATGAGGCAAAGGATTACGACGAGTTCGTGAAGGCCTTTACCGAAAAGTCCGGCTTTGTAAAAGCCATGTGGTGCGGAGAGCAGGCCTGCGAGGACAAGATCAAGGAAGAGCTCTCGGTTACCAGCCGCTGCATGCCCTTTGAGCAGGAAACTCTGGCAGATACCTGCGTATGCTGCGGAAAGCCTGCCAAGAAGATGGTTTACTGGGGCAGAGCTTACTAAATCAATCATATTTGGAAAGGACAAAACAGATGAACATTTTAGTGATCAATTGCGGCAGCTCTTCATTGAAGTATCAGCTCATTGATTCGGAAAAAGAGGCTGTACTGGCAAAGGGACTTTGTGAAAGGATCGGTATCGAAGGCAGCCGGATCGTTCATACCCCTGCAGGAAAAGAAAAGGTAACTCAGGAAATTGCCATGCCGGATCATGTGGCAGCAGTGGATGCCGTACTTGCTAAGCTCACAGACAAAGAGGTGGGCGTTATCGCTTCTCTTGAGGATATTGATGCAGTAGGACACAGGATCGTACACGGCGGGGAGAAGTTCGCCAAGAGCGTATTGATCACGGATGAGGTGATCCAGGCCATCGAGGAGGTCAGTGATCTGGCTCCCCTTCACAATCCGGCCAATCTCATCGGAATCCGTTCCTGCAGAAAGCTGATGCCGAATGTTCCCATGGTAGCGGTATTTGATACGGCCTTCCATCAGACCATGCCCAAGAAGGCTTATCTGTATGCCCTTCCCTATGAATACTATGAGACCTATAAGATCCGTCGCTACGGCTTCCACGGAACCAGTCATGATTACGTGTCAAACCGCATCGCCGAGATCTTCGGACAGAAACGGGAAGATATGAAGATCATCGTTTGCCACCTGGGCAACGGCGCTTCTGTATCCGCAGTGAAAAATGGAGAATGTATCGATACTTCCATGGGTATGACCCCCTTAGAGGGCCTTATCATGGGTACCAGAACCGGGGATCTGGATCCTGCCATCATCGGCTATCTGGCTGAAAAAGAAAACCTGAGTGCAGGACAGGTCATCGATATCTGCAATAAGAAATCCGGCGTGCTGGGTCTTTCCGGCGGCGTATCCAGTGACTTCAGAGATCTGGGCAATGCTGCAGAGGAAGGCAATGAGAAGGCAGAAACCGCATTGGAAGCATGGAGCTATCGGGTAGCCAAATACATCGGTGCCTATACCGCAGCCATGAACGGCGTGGATGTTATCGTCTTTACCGCTGGTGTCGGCGAGAACAACGCATTTTGCAGAGCACAGATCATGAGTTATCTGGAGTATCTGGGAGTTGCCATCAACGAGGATGCCAACATGATCCGCGGCCAGGAGGTAGAGATCTCTGCCAAGGACAGCAAGGTCAAGGTATGGGTGGTTCCCACAGATGAAGAAATGGCCATTGCCAAGCAGACCGCGGCACTGGTATAAGAGCGTATTTCCGGAAATGCGAAACCGGAGTTTACATGGAATGAATTTGGCAGAAAGGGACTCCGTTATCGGAGTCCTTTGCGCCTGTATAGTAGATTGTTTGCAGGGGTGAGAGGATATGAAGGAGCGGATCTTAGCCTATATGAAATCTGTGGATCTCTTTTTATGGGAGGACCGTGAAAAGAAGGAAGCGGATTACGAAAAGCTGATGAAAGAGCACCTGATCCAGCTTGGTTTTTTCATGCACGAGCGGCAGGTGCATTTATTTGTTATGCTGCTCTTTGCACTGCTGGCCTTCGGAGATTTTTTCATGATGGTGATCTCCTTCCAAAAGGGGCTTGTGCTTTTGTTTTTGGCTCTTTTGGTGCTTCTGATTCCCTATATCATGCACTACTATCTGCTGGAGAACAGCTGCCAGTATATGTATCTGCAATATGATGAGATGAAACGGCGGATGGGGGACGCCGGAGATTTGGAGTTTTATAAAAAAGAGCACCCCTATCGGTATCTTCCGGCCAATCTGTTAAAGGAGGCAGAAGCGGAGCAAAAGAGCGGGGAGGATACATGAGCCGGGAAAAGGAGCAGATCCGGTATCTTTCCACGGATGAGGGGCAGATTCCCATGACCATCATCCGTACAAGGCGTAAAAGCTACGGGATCGTTGTGGATGAAAAAGCCAATGTGCAGCTTCGGATCCCCCTTCGGGGGTCTGAGAAAAAGGCTTTGGAAATGGCCGAGGAGCAAAAGGACTGGATCCTTTCAAAGATCAGTCTGCAGCAAAAACGTGCCGGAGAAAGAGAGCAGATCCAAAAAGAGGCCGCAGAGCGTTTTACGGATGCCCAGAGAAGAAAGCTGGAGAAACAGTACCGAAAGGCGGCAAAGGAGCTGATCCCGAAACGGGCAGGGTACTATGCACAGATCCTGGGGGTCACCTTTCAGAGGATCCGGATCACGGAGACCAAAACCAGATGGGGAAGCTGTTCTCCCAGGGGGACTTTGTCCTTTCACTGGAAGCTTTTGCTGGCCCCGGAGGGAGTACTGGATTACGTCATCGTCCATGAGGTCTGTCACTTAAAGGAGATAAACCACTCCGAGAAATTTTGGGCGTGGGTGGCATTTTTGATGCCGGATTATAAGGAGAAAAAGAAATGGTTACAGGAAAACGGAGAGTTGTTACAGTATTATTGATCCTGACAATGATGGTGCTACTGCTTGCAGGCTGTGCAAAGAAGGAGCCGGAGGATCAGAGCGATGCGACGGCTTTGGAGACGCAGACAGAGCAGGATGATCTGTCTCTGACAGCAGAGGAAAAAAAGTTTGCAGGCAAGGCAGACGCGGTGGGTACCGATTATCTGGACAACGGCTCCGGTATGCAGGCAGAGCGTTTGGAAAAGGATCAAACCCAGGATCCTTCCTTTGACCTGTCAAAAAGTCTGAATGCAGGCGTGGAATCCCAGAGACAGAACATCAACCCTTCGGTGGAGGAGGGAATGGAGATTTTGCAGGGAAAGCTTGAAGAGCAGGAGGAAACACAGATCATAGAGACAGATATACAGGCAGAAGAGACGCAGGAGTCAACCGAAGAGGAGGCGCTGCAGCAGGAGCAGCAAACCCCGGCAGCCTCCGGCGGCGGAAAGCTTGTTGTCATCGATCCCGGTCATCAGAGAAAGGGGAACAGTGAAAAGGAACCCGTGGGTCCGGGAGCTTCGGAAACCAAGGCAAAGGTATCCGGAGGAACCCATTCCAATGCCACGGGACTGTATGAATATGAGCTGACCTTAACGGTAGCCCTAAAGCTTCGGGATGAACTCCAGCGCAGAGGATACTCCGTCATCATGACCAGAGAGAGCCATGATGTGAACATCAGCAATTCCGAGCGTGCCGCCATAGCCAACAACGCAGGGGCAGGGGCTTTTATCCGCATTCATGCCAACGGGGCGGAGAATACCGATGTACACGGTGCCATGACCATCTGTCAGACACCCTCCAATCCCTATAACGGCTCCGTTTATTCCAAGAGCCGGGCTCTTTCGGATGCGGTGCGGGATGCCTTT
>JAEEKV010000152.1 GCA_016282595.1 Lachnospiraceae bacterium | reverse complement strand
CTCGAAATTTCTTTCAAGAAAGCGGCCCATTGGGTCCATGTACTTCTATGCTGATTTTTGGTCCTGAAACTTGTGATCCTTTGACTTTATCCGTATTTATTTGCCGGATTGTTGTCAATTTGTTGTCAAATCCGTTTTGAAGGTCCCGGAAGCCCTGTATTTACTGGGGTTTAGCGGTCAACACTTTTCAAAGTAGGGAACAGCAGCACATCCCTAATTGCCGCACTATCTGTCAGCAGCATGCAGAGACGATCGATACCATAGCCGATACCACCTGTGGGGGGCATACCGATCTCCAGGGCGTTCAGGAAGTCCTCATCGGTGTGATTGGCTTCCTCATCACCTGCGTCTGCCAGCTTATCCTGCTCGGCGAAACGCTCTCTCTGATCGATGGGATCGTTAAGCTCGGAGTAAGCGTTGCACATCTCCCAGCCATTCATGAACATCTCAAAGCGCTCTACATACTCCGGATTGCCGGGCTTTTTCTTAGTCAGCGGAGAGATCTCAATGGGATGATCCATAACAAAGGTAGGCTGGATCAGGTGCTCCTCAACATACTCCTCAAAGAACAGGTTCAGGATATCACCCTTCTTATGTCTGTCTTCATATTCCACATGCTTCTCATCAGCGATCTTTCTGGCATCCTCAAGGGTCTTGATCTCGTTCCAGTCAACGCCTGCATATTTCTTCACAGCATCCACCATGGTGATACGCTCAAAGGGCTTGCCCAGATCCATCTCGATACCATTGTAGGTAATGGTGGTGGTTCCCAGAACCTCCTGTGCCACATGGCGGAACATATTCTCCGTCAGATCCATCATGCCGTTGTAATCGGTATAGGCCTGATACAGCTCCATCAGAGTAAACTCGGGATTGTGTCTGGTATCAAGACCTTCGTTTCTGAACACGCGGCCAATCTCATACACTCTTTCCAAACCGCCTACGATCAATCTCTTCAGATAAAGCTCCAGGGAAATACGAAGCTTCAGATCCTCATCCAGTGCATTGAAGTGGGTCTCAAACGGTCTTGCCGCAGCGCCTCCGGCGTTAGCCACCAGCATAGGCGTCTCAACCTCCATAAAGCCCTGGCTGTCCAAAAACTTACGGATGCAGCTGATGATCTTTGAGCGCTTGATAAAGGTATCCTTCACCTCCGGATTCATGATCAGATCAGTATATCTCTGACGATAGCGAAGATCCGTATTGGTCAGTCCGTGGTATTTTTCCGGAAGGATCTGCAGGGATTTGGTCAAAAGTGTAACGGTATTCACATGCACGGAGATCTCTCCGGTCATGGTGCGGAAAACGTAGCCTTCCACGCCGATGATATCGCCTACATCATACTTCTTAAACTCTGCATAGGGCTCTTCCCCGATGCCGTCTCTGGAAACATAGAGCTGGATGTTACCGCACTTATCCTGAATATTGGAAAAAGCGGCCTTTCCCATGATACGCTTGCTCATGATACGTCCTGCAAGACTGACGTTGATGGGCTTTGCGTCCAGCATTTCACGACGGGCATTATAGGCTTCCTTTTTTGCCTTGCGGTAAGCGCTTACGGTCTCATCATCTGCACCCTCTGCAGGCTCAACCAATTCAGGCTCCTGATAGTCCTTCAGGATCTCCTTTTCCTGTGCTTCATACTGGGCTGCAGCCTCTGTGGTATGATGGGTCACATCATACTTGGTGATTACAAAGGGATCCTTTCCCGCATTCTGCAGATCCGCCAGTTTCTCCCGACGTACCTTTAAAAGCTGGTTCAGATCCTGCTGCTGTTCTGCGTTTTGATTCTTGTTCTGATTCTGCTCTGCCATTTCCATCCTCCGCTGTTTCCGGTCTGATTATTTCCTTTATCAACACAAGCACGCCGTAGCGTGCTTGTAATCTGTTCTCTCTGCTAAGCTTTATTCCTCAGCTGTTGCCTTCTCGATCCCCAATACCTTGTACTTGATCGTTCCTCCGGGTGTCTCAACCAAAACGGTCTCACCCTTCTTCTTTCCGATCAGAGCCTTTCCTACAGGAGACTCGTTGGAAATCTTACCCTTTAAGCTGTTAGCCTCGGAAGATCCGACGATCTTGTACTCCATCTCTTCCTTCAGCTCCATATCCTTAATGCGAACCTTACATCCTACGCTGATGCTTTCCGTATTAACTTCGTCCTCGTCAATGACCTCAACGTTCTTCAGGATCTTTTCGAGCTCTTCGATTCTTGCCTCGATGTCTCTCTGCTCATCCTTGGCTGCATCATATTCTGCATTCTCGGAAAGATCACCCTGTGCTCTCGCCTCTTTGATCTTCTGTGCGATCTCCTGACGTCTGACGGTTTTTAACTCTTCGAGTTCGGCTTCAAACTTCTTTAAGCCCTGATAAGTTAGTGTATGCTTTTTCTCGTCCACTTCAGTACCCTTCCTCTCATTCCCATAATTTGAAATCTCGGTTAAATGGGGCAAACTGCCACCCACAATGAAACATATTATACCCTAGAGTAGTATGCCTGTCAAGTAAAGGTAAAAAGGCGGCTGACGGCATCTGTCAGCTCCCTGATGGTTTCCATTTCGTTGATGGTTTGGCGCATCCTGGAGGAGTGGGGCAAGCCTGCGGAATACCAGGCGATATGGCTTCGCATCTGCCGCACGGCTATGAACTCACCCTTCTGCTCACAAAGCATGTTTGCGTGCCACAAAATGGTATCGCGAAGCTCCTGACTATCCGGCTTTCCCTGCCTTTGCAAAATAGCGTTCCAGTCCTCGTCGCTGTATTCAAAAGTTAGCATAGGCTTACTTTTTTCAGAATCTGCCATGCAAAGGATCTCCCGGAAGATGAAAGGATTTCCCTTCGCGCCCCTTCCGATCATCACGCCGTCACATCCGGTCTGCTCCATCAGGTCCGCTGCCGACTGCCATCCGGTCACATCTCCGTTTCCGATAACGGGGATGCCCACCGCCTCCTTGACTTTTCTTATGATCTCCCAGTCTGCCTTTCCGCTGTAGTACTGCTCTCTGGTTCTTCCGTGCACAGCCACTGCCGCCACGCCGCAGTCCTCAGCGATCTTTGCGATCTCCACGGCGTTGACATGGTCCTCATCAAAGCCCTTTCGGATCTTTACGGTAACAGGCTTTTTCACTGCCTTTACCAGCTTTCTCAAAATCTCTTCCACCAGCTTTGGTTCCTTCATCAACGCAGAGCCTTCGTGGTTATTCACCACCTTCGGTACGGGACAGCCCATATTAAAGTCCAGTATAGCAAAAGGTCTCTCTTCGATGCGTTTTGCCATTTCGCTGATGATATCGGGATCGGATCCGAAAAGCTGCAGAGCCGCAGGGCCTTCATTTGGATCGATCTCCATCAAAAGATCGGTGTTCTTATTGTTATAGTAAATGGCCTTTGCGGATACCATTTCCATACAAACAAGTCCCGCCCCCATTTCGTGACAAAGGAGGCGGAACACCACGTCCGTTACCCCCGCCATGGGGGCCAGGATCAATGCATTTTGCAGTTTTACATCGCCGATCTGAAGGGGCGAAATCAGTTTTTCACTTCTATTCATTTCGGGTCACAATTCTTCAAATAGATCCTTGCCAGACCATCCAAAGTCAGCATGGGATCGTAGGTATCGATCATATCGGTTTCTTCGCTGATCATACGGCCCAGACCGCCGGTGGCGATGACTTTCATGTCATCTCTTCCGGTCTCTTTTTTCATCTGACGGATGATGTATTCGGTCTGTCCGATCTGGCCGAAGACAATACCAGCCTGCATGCTGGTAACGGTATCTCCCGCCATAATGGTGTCGGGCTTTACGATCTCAAAAGCGGGAAGCTTTGCAGCATTTTCCGTCAAAGCCGCAGCGCTGATCCGGATACCGGGTGCGGTAACTCCTGCCAAAAAGCTTCCGTCCTCGGAAATATAATCATAGGTGGTAGCCGTTCCGAAATCCAGTACCAGAACAGGACCGCCGTATTTTTCATAAGCAGCCACCGCATCCACCACTCTGTCAGCTCCGGTTTCTCTGGGATTCTTGGTCTTTAACTGGATCCCGGTCTTAATGCCCGGTCCCACGATAATGGGCGTGGTAGCCAGGTACTTGATCAGAGAACTGGTCAGGGAGTGCATGATATTGGGCACAACGCTGGCCACGATACTGCCATCGATATCCTCTTTATGAATGCCGTTATTCTTTAACAGATCCCGGATCAGGGTTCCGTATTCATCGGAGGTTCTCTGGATCTTGGTGGTCATACGAAAGGAGGTAACCTGCTCAAGTCCCTTATAAACGCCGAAGGTGATATTTGTATTTCCTACATCCAAAACCAGTATCATTCTATCTTTCCTCCCTCAATGAATGCGTCGTAAAACATCTCCAGCTGCTCGATCAGCTCTCTTCTGTTTCTGCGGATCTCCCCGATCAAAAGAGCAGCGGTCACGGTATCATACATGATATCCTCTTCCGCACATTTTTCCCCGAATTCCAGGTTTCCTTCTTCATCAAAATAGATGTAAAAGATGCCGCCCGTTTCCTTGGTGTAAAGAACGCTGATGATGTTCAGTTCCTTCTTTACGGACTCGGGAAGCTTCTGAAAATCGGGGTTAAAAAAGTACTTCTCATCATAGGCATTGGCTCCGCACAGAACGATGCTTCCGTCCGGTAGCTGCTTTGAGATATCAATGCTTACGTTTTCCATAGTCGTCCTCTTATCCTTATACATAGCCCAGCACGCCTCGCACGGAAACTTCTCCGGCGAAGACCTTTGCCGTTTCACCATTTTCCTTTCTCACAAGAAGCTGCCCGTCATCCGTGATCCCTTCCGCTCTGCCGTTATACTCTCCGGCAGGATCCAGCACACGGACCTCTCTGCCCTTGTTGATCATGCGCTTTTCATAATCTTCCTGCAAAAGAGACAGATCACAGGTCTGTAAAAAGCTCTCATAAGCCTTCTCAAAGTGATTGATACAGGCCGCTGTCAGCTCTGCTCTGCCGGGGCAGTTTGCATTTTCCATATCCCCGTTTCCCTGCAGCTCTGCAAGCAGGGAGGTAGCCACCTGGCTGATCTGTGGTTCAAACTCCGTCTGGCTTACATTGATGCCTACGCCAATGACAACGAAGGGTTGTTTTCCTTCCTGCAGGTGCATCTCAGTCAAAATCCCGCAGACTTTTTTCCCATCCAAAACAATGTCATTGGGCCATTTAATGCCTGCCTTAAGGCCTGTCAGATCCTCGATGGCGCTGCTTACGGCAAGGGCCATCACCAGCGTCAGCATGGACGCCTTGTCCGGCTCAAAGGGCGGTATCAGGCCCAGGGAAAAGCTGACGGAGGTATTTTCCGGAGAACTCCAGCTTCGGCCGCGTCTGCCTTTTCCGGCTTTCTGGTTAGCGGCCGCTACCAAAACAGACTCCGCTATTTCCTGTTCCATATAGGCTTTGCAGTCAGTATTGGTAGAACCGGTGGTATCGTAAAAAAACACCCGTCCTGCCAGTCTCTTTGCGGATAGGTGTTTTTCTATCTCCTCTTTTGAAAAAAGATCGGGCATCCTCATGATTTCAGTGTGGCGCCGAGGGTGGCTGCCATCACGGCCTTGATGGTATGCATT
>JAEEKV010000151.1 GCA_016282595.1 Lachnospiraceae bacterium | reverse complement strand
GGATCTGGACTTTAGGGCGTCAAAGAAATCATAAATAATCTCATTAAGGGGCAGGTCATATTTCAAAAGTGCCCTGGTCTCCTCCATGTATTCCATGCCGTGATATACGCCGCGTCTTTGCTGGCAAAGCTCCATAATGGGACCGATAAACTCCGTCGTTACCATGATCTCCGCCTCTACGATGGGCTCTTCCATATGTTCGATCTCGGAAGGGTCCGGCAGGTTGGTGGGATTCGTCAGCTCGATAACCTCGCCGTCAGTTTTATATACCTTATACACAACACTGGGTGCGGTGGTAACAAGGTCCAGGTTGTACTCTCTCTCCAGTCTTTCCTGGATTACGTCCAAATGCAAAAGTCCCAGGAAACCGCAACGGAAGCCAAAGCCCAATGCCACGGAGGTCTCCGGTTCATATTGCAAAGACGCATCGTTTAGCTGCAATTTTTCCAGCGCATCCCGAAGCTCCGGATACTTGGCGCCATCTGCAGGATACACGCCGCAATATACCATGGACTGCACTTTTTTATAACCCGGCAAAGGTGCATCGCAGGGTCTGTCCGCATCGGTGACCGTATCACCCACTGCGGTATCTCTCACATTTTTAATGGATGCCGTAATATAGCCTACCAGGCCAGCAGTCAGCTCCTCGCAGGGAATGAACTGTCCTGCACCAAAATAGCCAACCTCCACCACTTCAGCAGTGGCACCTGTAGCCATCATACGGATCTTCGTGCCTTTTTTCACCGTTCCATCTACGATCCTGCAAAAGATGATTACGCCCTTGTAGGAATCATATAAGGAGTCAAAGATCAGCGCCTTCAGCGGTGCATTGGCATCTCCCTTGGGTGCAGGAATGGCGGAAACCACTTTTTCCAGCACGTCCTCAATGCCGATGCCGTTCTTTGCGGAGATCAGGGGTGCATCCTGGGCCTCCAGGCCGATAACATCCTCGATCTCATCCTTTACCCTCTGGGGCTCTGCACTGGGAAGGTCGATCTTGTTGATCACAGGAAAGACATCCAGATCATGATCCAGGGCCAGATACACATTGGCAAGGGTCTGTGCTTCGATACCCTGCGCAGCATCCACCACCAAAATGGCTCCGTCGCAAGCTGCCAGAGCCCGGCTCACCTCATAGTTAAAATCCACATGTCCCGGGGTGTCAATGAGATTCAGGATGTACTCCTGTCCGTCCTTGGCCTTATAAATGATCCTGACGGTCTGGGCCTTAATGGTAATGCCTCTCTCCCGCTCAAGGTCCATATTGTCAAGAACCTGAGCCTGCATCTCACGCTCCGTCAGCGCTCCCGTCATCTCAATGATACGGTCTGCCAGGGTGGATTTCCCATGATCGATATGGGCGATGATACAAAAATTCCTGATCTTGTCCTGATTGATCATATTTTCCATTACTCCTTATTTAGAACAAAGCATATACCGCGATCCCGCCAATGATAAAGGCCGAACCGATCAGCTTGTTTACACTCATTTTTTCTCCCAGGAAAAAGTATCCCAGGATGGGTACATAAATATATCCGACGCCTTCCAATAGATTTCCCAGGGAAAGGGGCACCACCCGAAGGGCCACCATGGTGATAAGCATGGATACAAAGAACATGCCGTAAGCAATGATCACCAGGGGATTCAAATATTCAAAAATAGGGCTTTTGTATTCCTTTTCCGCACTCTTTTTCAAAAGGATCTGGGAAACGGAGGCTATGAACACCGAGCCTACATAGATGAGGCTATGAGAAAGAAGACTGCTCATTTTGCATCCTCCTTTCCGCTCCCGGCATCCTTGCCTTTTCCGAAATCATCCTTTAAGAAGAAAAAGACGCCCACCAATACCAGCCCTGCTCCTGCAAACATGGCAGGCCGTATGGTTTCACCAAAAATAAGTACGCCCCAGAGGATCCCGTAAAAAACGCAGGTCCCCTTGCAGGCATAGGCCACGATCAAGGGCACTTTTTTCAAAGCCTGCTGCCAGATCAGAGCATAGACACCGAGGATCAGGATCAGCATTCCCAGCCAGAAGCAGAACTTCAGGGATAAAAAGTCCTGTTTGCCTGCCATTTTTGAGCAGACTCCGCCCAGGGAAAAAATGAACAGGCCCACCAGAAGCATCGCCAGCGCAGGCCACTTCGAATCCTTTTTCTCGTCGCTTCTCTCCATACACCGATCCTTTGTTATATTATCTCATCCGTATCCGCCAAATCTGCTTCCTCCGGTTTACACTCTTTAGAGTGCTTAGCTCAGACAGTTCGTTTCCTGCTTCGCAGGAAGCCGTAACTCGCCGCCGAAGGAACAGATTTTGTCGGATGCTCACCTAGAAAAAAATCCCGCTGCACAAGGTTAGCAGCGGGATCATCGTTTCCGATTCGCTCGGCTATTTCACGCGAGGTGATGACTCCCCGGTGCAAACCGCCGATTTATGCCATCTGATTGACAGCAGCAGCCATACGGGATACCTTACGGGATACCGTATTCTTGTGATAT
This sequence comes from Lachnospiraceae bacterium, assembly GCA_016282595.1. GTDB lineage: Bacteria > Bacillota > Clostridia > Lachnospirales > Lachnospiraceae > RGIG7926. The sequence goes on along the minus strand of JAEEKV010000151.1, from coordinate 6,651 downwards.
ACACCCTTAGAACCGGCCATAGCCATCTTCTTGGTAGCACTCTTAAGTGCCTCGGAAGCTGCCTGCTTATCTCCGTTCTCGATTGCTGCATAAACCTTCTTGATCTCGGTCTTAACGCCGGAACGGATTGCTTTATTACGCTCAGTCTTGGTTCTGGTCACAAGAACTCTTTTCTTTGCAGATTTAATATTTGCCACGATTACACCTCCTATGAACGCCCTCCGATATGGGCTCAATCTGGTTTCCTTCGTCGCCGGATCTCGGACACGGACGATCCCGACGCAGTCATACGATAAACATAATAGAGGCTTTTGGGGGATTTGTCAAGAACCGAAGCTATCTTTTTTCATATCTTTTTCGTTGTATTCCCTGCCTGTATCTGTTATACTAAACTGTCTGATGACATCTTACCTAATTATAATAGAGGAGGAAACAATTATGAAAAAGATGAAATCCGTTGCAGCCATCGCACTTTCCGCTGCTATGCTGGTAGCCCTTACAGGCTGTGGCAACAAGTTAGAGAATACCGTTCATTCCGTGGATGATCTTCCGGGAAAAACCATCGGTGTTCAGCTGGGAACCACCGGAGATATCTACGCAAGTGACTATGAGGAGCCCTCTGACGGTTCCAAGGCTTCCACCATCGAGCGTTTCAACAAGGGTGGTGACGCTATCCAGGCTCTGAAGCAGGGCAAAGTGGATTGCGTAATCATCGATGAGCAGCCCGCTAAGGCTTTCGTTGCAAAGAACGATGACCTTACCATTCTTGCAGATCCCTTCGAGACCGAGGAATATGCAATCTGCATCAGCAAGGAAAAATCCGAACTGAAGGAGCAGATCAACGGCGTTCTTGCTGAGATGAAGGACGCAGGCGTGCTGGACGAGATCATTTCCAATTATATCGGTGATGACACCAAGGGTCAACATCCTTACACCTCTGCAGAGGGCATCGACCGCAGCAGCGGCACCCTTGTAATGGCTACCAACGCAGCTTTCGAGCCTTATGAGTACTATGACAATTCCATCATCGTCGGTATCGACGTAGATATTGCACAGGCTATCTGCGATAAGCTTGGTTATGAGCTGAAGATCGAGGATATGGAGTTTGATTCCATCATCAATGCCGTACAGTCCGGAAAGGCTGACATCGGCGTTGCAGGTATGACCATTACCGAAGACCGTCTGAAAAACATCGACTTTACCACTCCTTACACCACCGCTACGCAGGTGATCATCGTAAGAAAAGACTGATTTAGGTAAAGGAGTTTTTCCATGGACGGCTTTGTCGCTAGTTTTCAAAACAATTTTATAGATGATAGCCGCTACATGTATCTTGTACAGGGACTCGGGATGACCTTGCTCATCACCTTTTTTGCAGCCATCCTGGGCATCCTGTTGGGATTTCTGGTGGCCATTATCCGTTCCACCTATGAAAAAACAGGAAAAATGAAGCTCCCCAACTCCATCTGCGTGCTTTACCTTACGGTGATCCGCGGAACTCCGGCGATGGTACAGCTTCTCATCATGTATTACGTGATCTTCGCCTCCGCCAACATTGGTAAGCCCATTGTAGCCATCCTTTCCTTCGGTATCAATTCCGGCGCTTATGTGGCTGAGATCGTAAGATCCGGTATCATGTCCATCGATTCCGGACAGCTGGAAGCGGGACGAAGCCTGGGCTTTTCCTATGCACAGACCATGTGGTATGTGATCATGCCTCAGGCCTTTAAAAACGTGCTTCCTGCCCTGGCAAACGAATTTATCGTATTATTAAAGGAAACTTCCATCTGCGGCTATATCGGCCTGATGGATCTGACAAGAGGCGGTGACATCATCAGAAGCCGTACCTATGAGGCTTTTATGCCCCTTATCGCGGTAGCTTTGATCTACCTTATTTTGGTAGTATTCCTCTCCTCCCTTGTCAGGAAACTGGAAAGGAGGCTGAGAGCAAGTGAGCGCTGATTCTGCAAAAAAGGCGGCACCCGCCTCCGATTCTAAGGTATTATTTGAAGTAAAAGGACTTTGCAAGGACTTCGGAAAAGGCCTTGTACTGGATCATATTGATGCCACCATCAATCAGGGGGAGGTTGTGGTTATCATCGGGCCTTCCGGCTCGGGAAAATCCACCTTCCTTCGTTCCCTGAACCTCTTAGAGGAGCCCACAGGGGGCCAGATCTTCTTTGAAGGCACCGATATTACGGATAAGCACTTAAATATCGACACCTACCGCCAAAAGATCGGTATGGTGTTCCAGCATTTTAATCTGTTTCCTCATATGACGATCCTGCGGAATATGACCTTAGGCCCCATTAAGCTTTTAGGGATGCCAGAGGACGAGGCCGTAGCCCTTGCAAAAGGGTATCTGGACCGCGTAGGGCTACTGGATAAGGCAGATGCCTATCCCAGCCAGTTATCCGGCGGTCAAAAGCAAAGAATCGCCATTGTACGTGCTTTGTGTATGAATCCGGAAGTCATGCTCTTTGACGAGCCCACCTCTGCTCTCGACCCCGAAATGGTTGGCGAAGTATTGGAGGTTATGCGGGATCTTGCCAAAGGCGGTATGACAATGCTCATTGTTACACACGAAATGGGATTCGCCAAAGAAGTTGCCGGAAGGGTTTTATTTATCGATGAAGGTAAGATCGTGGAGGATGATACTCCTGAAGAGATCTTCCAGAATCCGAAAAGCGAAAGATTACAGTCCTTCCTGGCCAAGATCCTATAAGATATCTATTGTAATTTTATTAAGCCGTCGTCTCGATTTTCAGCAAATCCGGACGGCGGTTTTTCTTATGCTATCACCCGTGATTTATTTAATTAAATCGCGGTGTATCTTCGTTATTGCGTCTGCTACTTATTGTGGTGTTATGAAAAAGCGATCTCTTCTCTCTTATCATTCTATCCGACATTTTAAGACACTAATGTTGTGTATCTTCCGTTTTTCTAATCCAGATTTTCCCATTTCTACCGCTTTTTATAGGCCAAATTGACTGATTCGACCAAATAACGCGCGTTTCCTTCGTTTTAGGGGGATTTGTGGATAATTTTGCAGGAAATCCTTGCAAAATCAAAAACAGCCACCAAAAAAGTGGCTGTTTTGCAAGTCGTTTCTCATAAATAACGTCATTTTTTACATCTGATGACGCACGATCAGGTACTCATTGTCGTAGGAATAGTAGGGGCAGTCCCGAAAACTGTCTGCCAAAAACCTCGCCATCTCATCCTCATCCAGATCTTCCGTGCAGGTGTAGCATTCATAATCCTCATCATAGATATAGTTGGAGCAGGTATCACAGCTGGATCCCATTTGCTTCTGTTTTTCGCTCATTTTCTCTCTCCTTTCCCTTGCTTCTTCCTGATGCACATTTTTCATTATTGTTGTTATTTTATGATACTATTGCGGTTGTATTTTTATCTTTCGTTGTTTGTGTGCCGGTTCGGTCTGCATAGAGTGTCTTGTCGGTTATTTGAGAATATACCTCTATTTATCCCCGGCCAATGTTGTTTACATAATTATTTTATTGTTAACGCAATCATCGTTGCATTTATATATTAATTAAATCTGTATTTAATATATGCCATTTATTCTCTCTATTTCAGGAGCCAAACTCCTTCGTTCGATGTTCCCCTCTTCAATTTCATAGGGCTCGCTATTTCTTCTGATCCTTTTCAAGCTATTTCAATAACATATATTGTTGATATTGCTTTTCAAAACACAATATCTTGTGCTATTCCTCTTTCAATACGTGATATAATTTGCTGTCTTTCAGCACACATCATATCTCATTCAATGCCATTTCATGTCGTTTCATGTCATTTTATATCATTCCATTTATATTATATTAAATACCTATGTCTTACAGCACATCCAGCAGTCCCTTCAGGCCTTCTTCCTCATAGATCTCTTTGTAGTAGGATACCTCTTCCCTGATGATATCATCAATGACCTGCATACCCAGAAGCTCCACCGGTGCTTTATCATCTGTCAGAAGATAGTTTCCTGCCACGTAGGGCTCTAACTCATTATTTACCTTCTGCATCATATATAAAAGCTCAGGTTGGGTATCCTCTTCCTCTGCGCCGGCGATCCTCTCCTCGAAATTTTGTACAGCCTTTTCCATTCTGTCGCTGACATTTCCCTCACAACAGGCAAAGAGTTCCTGATTGGTAGTACTCGGGACCTTTACCACAGAAACGCTGTCAAATACTCCTGCAATGGTGTCAGACAGGTATTGATTGATATTTCCTTCCTTCTGGCCTCTCATATTCAGATTTACCACCATAATGCCACCGGGATTCAAATGGTCCCTGACCATGGTAAAAAACTCCCTGGAGGACATTTGAAAGGGAATGGTGATATCCTGGTAAGCATCCACCATGATCACGTCATAGGTTTGATCACAGGCTGCCAGAAAGGCTCTTCCATCATAGGTAGTCACCTTGATATTCTCATCCAGAGCAAAATACTGATGGGCCAGATCCGTGATCTTCTGGTCGATCTCCACTCCTTCCGTGGAAATATTGTCAAAATACCGACCGCACTGGGTTGCAAAGGTTCCGGTTCCCATTCCCAGGATCAGTATATCCGTGGGTGCTTCCCCGGTTTCAGATCCGATTCCCGATGTATTTTCCATCCCTGTCTCTATAGCCTCTTCCTTCTGTTCTAATCGGTTATCCTGCCCATTCAGTTCATTTGATCCATTCTGTCCATTCTTCCCATCCTGGGCCATCAGAACCGATGCCATTGCATAGTCATAGTACATGCCCGTGAGGCTCTTTTCCTTCCGATATACGGACTGTACGCCAAATAACACGTTAGTAGAAAGCACCGCCTGTCTGTCATCCTCATAGACCTGCAGATAATTGTAGATGGACTCTCCTTCAAAGGTCAGATCCTTTTGCCAAAAGGCAAAGCTGCTCTCGTGTCCGAAAATACAGCACCCCAGGAAGATCACAATCCCCACAGTCAGGCGGATCCGATTCTTTGTTTCTCCCGCTTTCTTTTCTACTTTCTTTTCTTCTTTCTTTTCTTCTTTCTCTCCTGTTTTACTATCCTCTTCTACGCTCGTGCTTTTCTCTTTGACTGCTTCCTTGTCTGCCCCCTTGTCTGCTCCCTTATCTGCTCCTTTATCTGCTTTATCGTCCCCCTGGGCCGGACTCAGGAAGTATAGCCCTGCCAGAACCAGCAGAACTCCGGAAAACAGCAGGAAGGTAATGGCTGTTCCCACTGCCGGGATGGTTACAAAGGTAGGCAGGAAGGTTCCCAGGATGCTTCCTATGGTGTTGGCCGCATTCAGCCTTCCCACTACGCTTCCGCCTTCATCTAAGGAATCCACGGTGTATTTTACCAATGAGGGGGTTACTGTTCCCAGAAGAAACAGCGGGAAGACAAATACGATCATACAGGCCACAAAGGCTGCCGCTGCCAGATAGTTACTGTTGATGGTAAAGATGAGTAGCCCGTACACTGCCAGAATGATGTATTTTCCCACCACCGGGATCAAGGCGATCCAAACCGCTGCCACAATGATCCGGGCATAGAGCTTGTCGGGATCCGGATTCTGGTCCGCCTTTTTTCCGCCATAGAGATTTCCCAGGGCCATAGCGATCATAATGGTACCTATAATAATGGTCCAGACGATCTGGGAGGACGAAAAATAAGGCGCCAGCAACCTGCTGGCACCCAGCTCCACCGCCATGACGCTCATTCCCGCAAAGAACTCCGTCAAATACAAATACGCCTTGTTCTTCAGAATTTTACGTTTCATAGTATATCCCCTATCTTTTTTCTTATGCGAAGGCCCTCTTACCTTGAAGACCGTCTTCTGTCATGGGCTTCATGATATTTTTTCTTTTCCACATACATCTTCTCGTCGGCCTTTTTGAACAGATCCATAATAGTAGGATCCTCCACCTCATCTGAGTATGCACATCCTACGGAATAGCTGATCTCCGTTCCCATGCCGGAGGCATTGTGCATCTGGATGCCGATCTCGATCCGCTGCAGGGAAGTCTCTATCTGTTTTTTATCGATTCCGGAAGCAAAGGCAATAAACTCATCCCCGCCGTAGCGTCCGATAAAGGTTCCCGGAATGGATTCGCTCTTAACGATCTCCACAAACTTTAGGATCATCTGATCTCCCACCTCATGTCCCATGGTATCATTGGTTACCTTCAGGTCATTGAGATCAAACATGATAAAGGCGCAGTCATCCCTGAGGATGGAAGGATCGTCCAAAAGCTCATTACAGCGGCTTCTGTTAAACAATCCCGTAAACAGATCCCTGTTGGCCTTTTGCGTCAGCTCCACATTGTTGTTGATAGCCACATAAACGATGTACGCCAAAAATCCTACCACGATAAAGATAATGCTGGTGCTGCTGCCCTTGATATAGAAAATTGCCAGATCAATAGCTGCCCCTGCGGTACAAAGTGACAAAAACATAAGGGTCATCTTTACACGATCATTTTTCTTTTCCAAAAGCACCGCTCTGATCCCCGCTGCCATAACGGCAACGATGGCAAACAAAATGCAGCCATGGGTAAGTAAAAGGCTCTCCCGATACTCCCGGATTCCGAAAAGCTGCAAAAGCAGACAGATCCAACCACCCAGAATGGTGACAACGGATGCGATCTCCATAACCGGAAATC
>JAEEKV010000017.1 GCA_016282595.1 Lachnospiraceae bacterium | reverse complement strand
ATATATATTTCGCAAAATATAATATGAGAAAATACAAAAGGGCGTAAAAAACGCCATCAGGAACGAAAACGGGAAGGAAAAGGGTGTATGCCCGGAGGTGAAAGATGCTGTACAGAAGCGGGAAAAACGGGGATGAGCTGTCGCAGCTGGGATTTGGCTGTATGCGGTTTACGAAGAACGGAAATGTCATCGACCTGGATAAGGCGGAGCAGGAGATCATGGCCGCCTACCGGGCGGGAGTGAACTATTTTGACACCGCTTACATTTACCCCGGAAGCGAAGCCGCCATCGGTGAGATCTTTGAGCGCAATCAGATTCGGGACAAGATCCGTATCGCCACCAAGCTGCCCCAGTACCTCATCGGCAGCAGAGCCGCCCTGGACCGGTTCTTTAACGAGGAGCTGCAGCGCCTTCGCACGGACTATGTGGACTACTACCTGATGCATCATCTGACGGATGTGGCCATGTGGGAAAAGCTCAAGGCCGTGGGGATCGAGGAGTGGATCCGGGAGAAAAAGAAGGCCGGCGTGATCCGCAACATCGGGTTTTCCTACCACGGGAGCACGGATCAGTTCCTGAAGATCTTAAATGACTATGACTGGGATTTCTGCCAGATCCAGTACAACTACCTGGACGAGCACACCCAGGCGGGGGCCGAGGGACTGCAGGCCGCCTACGAGAAGGGGATCCCGGTGGTCATCATGGAACCTCTGCGGGGCGGAAAACTGGTGGGAATGCTGCCGGAAGGGGCGAAACAGGCATTTGCGAACAGCGGACGCAGCTGGTCCCCGGCGGAGTGGGCCTTCCGCTGGCTCTACAACCAGCCCGGGGTGACGGTGGTCCTCTCGGGAATGAACTCCGTACAGATGGTGGAGGAAAACTGCAGGACCGCCTCCGAGGCGAAGCCGGGACACCTAACACAGGAAGATTTTGCGACTCTGGAGCTGGTCAGGGAAAAGATCCGGGAAAAGGAGAAGGTGGGTTGCACCGGCTGCCGGTACTGCATGCCCTGCCCCAAGGGGGTGGACATCCCCGGGTACTTCCGTTGCTACAACGCCATGTACACGGAGACGAAATACGAAGGAAGATTTCAGTTCGCACAGACCGTGGGCCTGACCAAGGAGCCGGCTTTTTCCACCCAGTGCATCGAGTGCGGAAAATGCGAAGCCCACTGCCCGCAGAGCATTCCCATCCGGGAGAAGCTGAAGGAGGCGGATAAAGCGCTCCGTCCCCTGCCCTTCCGCGTCGGCATCTCCGTGGTCCGAAAGTTCATGTTCCGGAAAAACCGGAAGAATGCATGACCTAAGTCAGCTTCTTTAACGCGCCGCCGATATAGGATTTCTGGAAGACATCCCCTCCGAGCATGATCCGCTTTGAGAATCTGTTTGCGGGGATGTCGCTGTTTTGTTGTGACTGTATTGTATGAGGTGGGTTTTATGTGGCTTTGGATCACGGCTACCCTTGCGGCCTTTTTTATCAAAGGGCTCTGCGGCTTTGCCAACACACTGGTCTTTACATCCATCCTCGGCTTCGGGGTGAACAATATCAATATCTCTCCCATCGAACTGGTGCTGGGCTATCCGGCCAACCTGATCCTGACCTGGAAAAACCGCAGCAGGCTGGACCGCAGGATATATCTGCCTTTGACGGCCCTGGTCCTTTTGGGGAGCATTCCCGGAGCGTTCGCGCTGAAAAATGCGGATACGGGTGCCGTGAAGGTGTTTTTCGGCATCGTCATCATCCTGCTGGGGGCCGAAATGTACCTGCGGGAAGCGGATCTGCTGCGCGTCCGGCAGTCCCGGCTGATCCTTGCCCTCATCGGCATCGTCTCCGGTGTCCTGTGCGGGCTCTTTGGCGTCGGAGCGTTGCTGGCAGCCTACGTGGGACGGGTCACCGAGGACAGTGATTCCTTCAAGGCCAACATCAGTGCGGTCTTTTTTGCGGAAAACACCTTCCGTCTGATCCTTTATGCCGCACTGGGGATCTTTCGTCTGTCGGAGATCCGGCAGGCACTTTTGCTGATCCCTTTTATGCTCATCGGGCTCTATGCGGGAATGAAGAGCAGCCGGTTTCTGGATGCGCACCTCGCCAGGCGGCTGGTCATCTTGCTGTTGGTCATATCCGGTGGGATCATGATCTGCCGGAATCTGGGATGAGAGGCGATCATATCGTCTCTTTTTCTTTGCCCTTTAAAAACGGCCTGGCTACATGGACATTAAAGACCTCGATGAGAGGCCCCATGAAAAAGGCGGTGATGATGGTGCCGATGCCTGCGATGGTGGGGATCTGCGACAGCGCTCCACCGGAGAGGACGAAAAGGACGCAGCCCAGGATCACACACACCACATCCGTGATGATCCGCACGTATTGAAACTTTCCCTTCTTCCAGGTGTTGCAGATGATCAGAGCCACCGCGTCATAGGTGGATACCCCCAGGTCCGCAGTCATATAAAAGGCGGAGCCGAAGCAGATGATGACGACACCGATCACCAGGCACAGGACTCTGGTGACCATGGATGGATTCACGATCACGGTCTGCAAAAAGGCATAGGTAAACTGGGTGATATACCCGAGCAGGAACAGGTTGATAAAGGTGGCGATCCCGATGTAGTGTCTGTCGAATGCCAGTGCGAAAAGCAGGAGCACCGCATTGGTGATGACATACAGGGTGCCGAATTTGATGGGGACCATGGCGTCCAGCCCCGCCATAAAGGACTGGAACGGGTCGACACCCAGCGCGGCGATCTTAAAGATGCCGACGCTGACGGCGCAGATGATCACGCCAAAAAGGGACATACAGATCCGTCTTCCGAGGTTTTCTCTTTTCATATTTCTCCCCCCTTTTATCGCCGTCTGTCCTTTCCGGTTTCCCGGTAGTACCGTTCCTTGTCGGCGTACATGACCTTTTCCGCGGATTTGATCACGCCGTAGATGTCCTTTCCCTCGCCGGTGTCATAACCGAAGGCAGCGATCCGGTCATTCTTCCGGATGACGGTCCCCAGATCCGTCATCTTCTCCTGAAAGTCCCTCTCATCGACGATCTTTACGATACAGACAAACTCATCGCCGCTGATCCTGCAGACCGTTCCCTCCGGAAGGGCAGCCTTCAGAAGCTCCGCCACCCGTATGATCAGTCTGTCGCCGGCCTCATGCCCCATGGTGTCATTGACTTCCTTCAGGGAATTGGCATCGGCAAAGACAATCCCGATGCGGTCTTCATCGGAGATTCCATCCAGTACTTTCTGGTATCCTCTGCGGTTTTTCAGTCCGGTAAGCTGGTCATTTTCGGAGATTTCGTTTGCCATCTTTGCATTGGCCACCGCTTCCGCGATGAGCTTGGATTCCAGGATGACATAGACGACATTCATGGAAACGGCCGCACCCAGGAATCCGAAGCCCGCGGCACTGGGAGAGACGATCCCGATGATGGTAGCCGCCAGGGGGACGACCACGATCAGCACCACGAAAAACCTGCTCCTGATGCGGAACGCCCTGTACTTAAACACATAAAGGATGCACATCCCGAAGAAACACAGGGAGCAGAGCTTTCCCGCGTAACCTTCCCACGGTCCCGGGGTAATGTAACCGTCCGCGATGGTAAAGAGTTTTCCCGTGATGGTTCCGACAGTCATGAGGCAGATATCCATCGATAAAATGCACGTGATGGCATAGGCCTGGATCTGGGTAAAGCGCTTTTCCCGCTCCTCGATCAGATAATTCAGGTAGAAGGAATAGACGATGGTCAAAAGGTCCAGCAGAGCATACCCTGCATAGTTCAGAAGCAGCAGCACAAAGGACAGATCCTGCCTTCCGTTCAGGGAAATGGCAAGGCACTCCACGATAAGTCCGGCCAGTACGATCCACATGCAGATGCGGAAAAGCCGTGTCGCCCGAATGACCTCCGCCGGGATCTCATATAAGCCGATAATGATCACAATGATAAACAGGGCGGCCACGAAATCCGTGGCGATCAAAATGGGGTTCATTGTATCTGACTCTCCTTCACCTGCTGAAAAAACACGCGTCAATCAGTATTATCACTCATTGGCCGGTAGGTGACAAGGATTTCCAATGAATTTGCGCTGTCAGATGCGGGAAAAAAGCATATAATACATAACAGAACCTTTGCTATGGTTCCTTTTGGCAAAAAAGCAGGAGAAAAAACATGGCGGTATATGCAGTATCGGACCTTCACGGCAGAGACGAAGCCTTTCGGGAAGGTCTGGAAAGGATCGGATTCGGGGATGCGGATCAGCTGTATGTGATCGGGGATGCCATCGACCGTGGGGACGGCGGGATCCGGATCCTGCAGGAGATCAAAGAGCGGGAGAACATGGACCTGATCATCGGAAACCATGAGTTCATGATGTTAAACTCCGTGGACCCTTACGGAAGTGTGGATCTGGGGCGGGATTCCACCCTTTGGATGTACTATAACGGCGGACACCATACTTACGATCCGTACATAGAGCTCTCCAGACAGGAGCGAAAAGAGCTTTATCAGTGGCTGGCGGACCGGTATGTGATAAAGACCGTCACGGTGGGGGAGCGTACTTTTTGCCTGACCCACTCTAATTACGATCCGGCCTTTGAAAACAAAAGATACAGCGAGATGGAGTACCGCGATGTGTGGGACATGGTCTGGAAGTCGGTGTACCGGGAGGAGCCGGAGACTCACGCGCAGGACATCTACCCGGAGTACCCGCAGTATACCTTCCTGACGGGGCACGTCCCCGTGATGCGGGCGAAACAGACCCTGGGCCTTCCGGAAGAGGACTTTTCCATCCTGGAGAGGGGAAATCTGGTGAACCTGGACGGTGGATGCGCCTTCGGACCGGACCGGGGGATCCTCTGCGGCGCGCTGTTTTTGCGGCTCGATGACTGGGAGTGCTTTCCGGTACCATTACGGAAATGACAAAGAGATCCTGGCGGGACAAAAAGCAGGAAAATATGGGGAAATGGAAATGATCTATGATGTAGAATATGAAGTAGCTGCGCAGATATTTGTTCTTTTTATATTTGTATATTCCTGTATCAACTATCCGATGAAAAACAGAAAACACCTGTTTTTCAGGATCATGAGTGTGAATCTGATCATTACGCAGTCTCTGGATATCTTATCTGCTTATGTCATATCCTATACGGATGTCTTCCCAAGGATCTGCAATCTCCTGGTAAACTTTGCATACTATTTTTTCGGTACGATACTCTGTTATATGCTCGGGGCCTATATTGATTATCACATAATCCCCGAAAATGGGAAAAAGCCCTTTTTAAGGGCGAAAATCGTATTGCTGATCGCAGGGGAGATTGCGATCGTTGCAAATAACTTCTTTGGTTTTTTCTTTTACATCACAGAAGATAATATCTATACGCACGGTGACTTTTTTTATGTTATGCACGTCATCTCCATCTTATTCATCGTAATGGCGGGAATATCTATGTTCATAAACATAAGATTACTCGGAAGAGCACAGATCGTGTACGGGGCCATTATCATATCACTGTACATTCTGCCGATCATATTGCAGGTCTTATTTTTTCAGAACACTCTGATCATCATGTTTGGCGCTTCCCTGATCATGCTGGTCACTTTCTTTTCGCTGGAAACGCCGGACTATGTTAAATTGCAGACGACGCTCGAGGAATTAGAGATCACAAAATCAGAGCTGGAAAAACAAAATAAGCGAAATTACATGCTGGCACATTATGATCAGATGTCGGAACTGCTGAATCGTACCGCTTTTGAAGAAATGGTATCGGACCTGAAAGAAAATATGCAAAAGATCAAAGAGGAAAAAGGGATCATCCTTTTTATGGCGGATCTGAATTTCCTGAAATACCTGAATGACAATCTGGGACATGCTACCGGTGACGAAGCGATCAGGAATGTCGCGTTCATCATAAAGGAAACCTTTTCGGATAAAGAAAGCTGTTATCGTATCGGCGGGGATGAATTCTGTATCATCAGTATCGGGAACGAACAGACCGAGTTTGAGACCATGTATCAAAACTTCAGAGAGAGAGTAGCAGAGAAAGGCAAACAGGTGGACTATCCTTTTTCTGTGGCCAGTGCCTACTATGTTGTTCAGGATGAAGGCATTAGCGAGGCAATGCAGATCGTAGACAATATGATGTATGAGAATAAGTATGAGATCAAGAAGAATTATCCTCATTTTGTCAGGAAATAGGATGCGCAAATCTGTAAAACAAAAATGCGCACATATGTAAGATGTTTTTGCACATAAATGTTAAGTGATATTGCCCACAAAGGCTAAAAAGCTAGATTTCATTAGCTTTTTGTGCAATTTGACGAAAGAATTGATTGTTTTTACAGGTAGAAACACTTTTGTAAAAAGGGATTATAATAAAATTAGAACGCTTGAGAACCTGGGGATATGCAGACAGCAGATATGCTTTTCTGAAAGGGAGGGACCCTAAATGGACAAATATGAACGGATCCTGGACCTGGTCCTGAAGGCGGCGGTTTCCGAAGACGAAACCGGCCGGGAGCTGGCAGGCGAACTTGCCCAAAAGGCATTTAGGTACACAGAATACCGGATGAATGCCGTGTTCTGTGACCTGGAAAAGCGCATAGAGCAGGACGGATACCGGACAAGCGCCCACAATGCCTACATGGACAGCCTGAACATCTTCCTGCGATATGAGGCATCGAAAGGGAAGGAAGTGCCGGATCTTGGGGGTATGGACCGAAAAGACCTGGGAGATTACGCAAACAGGCTGGTTGCGGATCTGGCCATCACGCAAAGATAAGGAAACCTTTCAAAAGGCATGCAGATGCCGCGTTATGAGGGAAAAACATGAAATACATCTGTCTGGTTCTGGCTTTTCTTTTGGTTCTTCTGATCGCGGGCTGTGCTGCGCGCGGTCAGATCATGGACGGAGACGGTATGGTGCGGACATTCGAATATACATCCATCACGCAGGATGAAGCAAAAAAGATGATGGAAGAAGCGGACGGATATGTGATCGCAGACGTGAGGCGCGCCGACGAATATGCCGAGGGACATATCCCCGGGGCAATCCTCATCCCAAATGAGAGCATTGGGAATACGCCGCCCCAAGAGCTCCCCGATTGGGATCAGATCATCCTCGTCTACTGCAGGAGCGGGAGACGGAGCAAGGAAGCGGCGAAGAAACTGGCGGATCTTGGCTACTCCCGGGTGTATGAGTTTGGCGGGATCCTGGACTGGACGGGGGATATCGTGAAGGAAGAAGAACATTCGGAAGAAGATATGGAGCCGGCAGCCATCCTTGTGGTCCGGGCCGGGGAGAGGAGCTTTACGGCAGAACTTGCAGGAAACGAATCCGCAGATGCGCTTATGGAGAAGCTGAAGTCGGAAGAAGTCAGCCTCTCCATGCATGACTACGGCGGGTTTGAAAAGGTGGGGGAGCTGCCCTGGAGCCTTCCTTCCTGTGACGAGAACCTGACGACAAAACCCGGAGATCTGATCCTGTACGCCGGAAATCAGATCACGGTCTACTACGGAGAAAACACCTGGAACCTGACCAAACTGGGACATTTAAACGGGACGGAAGAAGAGATCAGAGAGGCCTTCGGCGGGAAGGATGATCTGGATGTGACCATCTTCCTGGAGTGGACCGAATGAAAAACCCGGTATTTTTGGGCATAAAAAAGAGCAGGTGATGGGAATCGAACGATTTGTACACTCAAAAAACCCAGTAAAATAAGGAGGTTTGAGAGGTCGCCACCCCGTACTGCCCAGTTACTGCCCACTTTTGGCTCTCAAACCGGCATTTTTACAGGGTTTTTGGTTGCGTTTTTTGGCATGAGCT
>JAEEKV010000150.1 GCA_016282595.1 Lachnospiraceae bacterium | reverse complement strand
TCCTGAAATCAAGGTCACCTTAAATGGTGCGCAGCTGAAGTCCGGTACGGATTATGCAGCCGCTTTTTCCAATAATATTGAAGCTGGTACGGCAGCTGTTACAATTGAAGGAAAAGGAGATTATAAAGGATCTCTCAAAGCCTCCTTTGTGATCAAAAAAACCGCAGAACAGTTACAGAAGGAGCAACAACAGCAACAGCAACAACAGCAGCCCGGCACCGTTGAGCCCGGAAAGGGCGGCGATGGCGATGACGGCGTTGAGATCGAAAAGATCGTGCTTCCGAAGGCCGGATTCAAATCCTGCAAGGCGAAAGCCGGAAGAAAGATCGTATTGAAGATCAAGGAAATCGATGCGGCTGACGGATATGAGATCGCTTATTCAACAAACAACAAGTTTAAAAAGGGTGTAAAGACCGTAAAGAGCGAGAATGAATCCGTTACCCTTAAGAAACTGAAAAAAGGCAAGGTTTACTATGTTCGTGTGCGTGCCTATGTGGAAGATGACGGCAAGGTCATCACAGGCAAGTGGAGCGCAGCAAAGAGGATCAAAGTAAAGAAATAAGGCAAAGAGGCGTCGCTTGAAAAAGCGGCGCCTTTGACAAAGCAGGGGACAGAAACGGAGAGAAGCCATGGGACTTTTTAAAAGCAATGCGGAGCGTATGCTGGATGAGATCATTCAAAGGCTGCATATGAATATGTCCAACAACTACAAAGACAATGCCCAGGACAACTTCAAGCAGCTGCAGGAGACCTTTGAATCCCTTCGGGATTCGGGGAAGCTCAAAGGCAAAGCGCTGACGAAATACGAGGGGATCCTTGAGGATTACAGGGAAAAGCTGAAAGGATACAGCCATAAGGACCAAAAGCCTTACTGGCACTGATGAGGTAGCGTTATGAGAAAACTGGCAGTTGTATTTCCCGGGATCGGATATAACAAAGACAGACCGCTTTTATATTATGCGGGAAAGTTAGCGGTTGCAAACGGATATGAACTGAAGCATATCGATTTTGCCGGACTTAACTGGAGCAAGGAAAAGCTAAAAGACCCCGCTTTTATGGAGCAGACGAAACAGCGGTGCCTGCAGATCACACAGGAGGCGATGGCCCCTTATGGTGATCTGTCAGAGGACCGGGTACTTTTTATAGGAAAGAGCATCGGAACCGTTGTGGCCTGCGAATATGCCAAGGAAAAAGGCATCGATGCATTTCAGATCCTGTATTCCCCCCTTGCCCAGATCGAACCCTATGTGAAAGAGGAGAGGGCAGTTCTGTTTTACGCTGACAAGGATCCTTTGGCTGACTATGCGGCCATCGAACAGATCGCAAAGGCGAAAAACCTGGATGCCTTCCGGGTCGAGGGAGGCAATCACTCGCTGGAAACAGGAGATATCCTGAAAGATGTTGAGAATTTACAGTGGATGATGAAGGAACTTGTCAGATACCTATGATTGTGATAGTATTGTCGTGAGTTTTCAATACAAAAGATAAGGTGTCCGGAGATCCGAAGGGATTTGGTCCGGATGAAAAGGGAAACAGGTGAGAATCCTGTACGAACTCGTCACCGTGTTAGCGTTCCATCGCCTGGCATATGTCACTGGATTACCGGGAAGGCGTCAGAGCGAAGCTTCAGCCGGGAGACCTGCCTTATTCTTTGTACGTGAAGCGCTGCTTCAAGCCACGAGTCATTGGTTGTACGTACACGAAAAACCGAAGGCGGAATCGCTGATTCCGTCGGATAGGAATGCGTACAACCCCCCGGGCATAAAGCCTGCAGGGGTTTCTTTTTTGTGAGAGGACGGTGACGACGGTAAGAGGCAAATCTTGCAGAAAAGAGGAGTATCATTATGAAAAAAAGAACCGTAACCAAAGTTGTAGCAGTGTTATCTGCGATTTTGATGGCAGGAAGTCTTCTGACGGGCTGCGGCAACACGCAGCAGGAGCCGGCAGAGGAGGAAACCACGCAGGAAGCCCCGGAGACTGTTGAGATCGACGCCGGGGATGCCGAGGAGGTGGAGATCCCGGAAGAGACTGAAGAGCCCGAGGCCCAGGAGCCTTCCGATGAGGAAAAGGCGGCTGAGGTTGCAGCGCTGATCGATGCCATCTATGTACAGGAAAGAACGGATCAGACCGACGAGCAGTGCCGGGCTGCAAGAGCAGGCTGGGATGCTCTGACAGATGCACAGAAGGAGCTGGTAGAGGGAGAGAACGCAGATCCCGATTACTTTGGCAGGGATACGGGCGATGCTTCCAAGGATGATCCTTTGAATGAGGATGAGATTGGTGAGAATGAGATCCTGGTGGTCAGCTTCGGTACCTCCTTTAATGAAAGCCGTACGGAAGACATCGGTGGTGTAGAAAAGGCCATTGCTAAGGCCAATCCGGATTGGAGCGTCAGAAGAGCATTTACGGCGCAGATCATCATCAATCATGTGCAGGCCAGAGACAATGAACAGATCGATAATATGGAGCAGGCACTTGAACGTGCTGTATCAAACGGTGTAAAGAACCTGATCGTGCAGCCGACGCATCTGATGCATGGAGCTGAGTACGATGAGTTGACCGGTGCCCTGGAGCAGTACGCAGACAAGTTTGAAAGCGTAGTTGTTGCCGAGCCGCTTTTGGGAGAGGTCGGAAGCGATGCCACCGTGATCAACGATGACAAAAAAGCGGTAGCAGAGGCAATTGTAGAGGAGTCCGTCAAGATTGCAGGTTTTGACAGCCTGAAGGCAGCGGACGAGGATGGAACCGCTTTTGTATTCATGGGACACGGAACCGCTCATACCGCGAAAGTCAGCTACAGCCAGATGGCTACCCAGATGGATAAACTGGGTTACAAGAATGTATTTATCGGAACCGTAGAGGGTGAGCCGGAAGAGACCGCTTGCGAGAATATCATTGAAGCTGTGAAGGAAGCAGGCTACAAGAAAGTGATCCTTCGTCCACTGATGGTAGTTGCCGGTGATCATGCCAACAATGATATGGCAGGCGATGAGGAGGATTCCTGGAAGAGTCAGTTTACCGCCTCCGGCGCATTTGACAGTGTTGATTGTCAGGTGGAAGGATTGGGAAGGATCGATGCGGTACAGGATCTGTACGTGGCCCACACCGCAGCAGCTCTCAAGGAAAGCGGTGTAAAGGCTGTGGCAAAGAAGGAGACTTCTGCAGACGATCAGGCAGCCCTGGCAGACGGTGAATATCAGGTGAAATTTACCACAGAC
>JAEEKV010000149.1 GCA_016282595.1 Lachnospiraceae bacterium | reverse complement strand
GGGGGAAACAGCGCCACCGGAATATGCCTGTTTTGTGCCTGCATCTGCCTTTGCCAAAAAAGGCTTTGCCTTCACGGGGGTCACCGCCGGCTTGGGTATTGCAATGGGTTTTGCCTTGGGAAGGGTTCTGCCTCCCGGCGTGGAGTAAGGTGTCTTAAAGATGGAGGGCTTTGTACTTTCCTTTTTCGCCGGATAGTCTCCGAAGGGTCTGTCAAAGGAGAAGGCATCCTCCGCATCCTCTGCAAAGGGATTTCGGCTTTTGGGGATCCGGTTATCCATGAGCTGCGGCGGAATCTCCCGGACAAATCTGCTGACGGGATTATACTGGGTGTTGCCCCTGAGCATCCTGGCCTTTGCACAGCTGATAGTCAGTTCCTCTTTTGCCCTGGTAATGGCTACGTAAGCCAGTCTTCTTTCCTCTTCCATCTCTTCCCGGTCTCCGCCGGAGATGGTCATATAGCCGGGGAAAACGCCGTCTTCCATTCCCGCCAGGAACACATGGGAAAACTCCAGTCCCTTGGCACCGTGAATGGTCATCAAAAGTACCCTGTCCGGGTTCTCTTCCACGGAATCGATATCCGCAACCAGCGCTACTTCCTCCAAAAAAGCGGAAAGATCGGCGTTTTCTCTGCTTTGCTCAAAATCCACCAGCTTGGAGATCAACTCGTCGATGTTTTCGATCCTGCCCTCATATTCCTCTTCGGAATCCGCATCATCATGCAGATAATCCTCATACTGAATGGTATCCATGATATCTTCCAAAAGTTCTGAAAGGGAGTAAAACTCCAGCTTTGCCCGGAAGGCCTGGATCATGGTGGTAAAGTTGTGGATTTTCTCCGACGCTTTTCCCAGCGAAGGGATCTGGTCTGCCACAAACAGCGCTTCATAAAAGCCCAGATCATGGTCGATGGCATACTGCTCGATCTTCCCGATGGTGGTCTGACCGATGCTTCGCTTGGGCACGTTCAGAATTCTCTTAACTGCCAGATCATCCCTGCCGTTGTCAATGGTTTTCAGGTACGCCAGAAGGTCCTTGATCTCTTTACGGGAATAGAAGTTTACGCCGCCTACCACCTGATAGGGAATGCCTTCTCTTACAAGGTATTCTTCCAAAAGACGGGACTGGGCGTTGGTACGATACAGGATCGCAAAATCCCCATAGCTTCTGCCGCCTTTTTTCACCTCATGACGGATCTCATCAGCAATGTATTCCGCTTCCTGGGTGGCCGTATCAAAGGGTCTGTAGTGAATAAGTCTTCCGGCATCCTCCTGGGTCCAAAGGGATTTTTCCTTCCGGCCCACGTTATTGGCGATGACGCCGTTGGCTGCATCCAGGATGTTCTGGGTGGAACGATAATTTTGTTCCAGACGGATCACCGTGGCATCGGGATAAACCCGTTCAAAGTCCAGAATATTCCGGATATTAGCTCCCCGGAAACGATAGATGGACTGGTCATCATCACCCACCACGCAAAGGTTTCTTCTGCCGCTTGATAAAAGCTCTACCAGCTTAAACTGTGCGGTGTTGGTATCCTGATATTCATCCACATGCACATAGTGGAAACGCTCGGCATAGAGCTGAAGCACATCCGGATTGGAACGAAACAGCTCCACGGTATTGAGGATCAGATCGTCAAAATCCATGGCGTTGTTTTTCCGCAGTCTGTTCTGATATTCGGTATAGGCATTGCTGATGCGCTGCTGGGTAAAATCCCCGTAGGTCATCTCCGCAAATTTCACCTCATCAATGAGCTCATTCTTGGCACCGGAAATGGCGTTTAGGATGGTGCGCTCCTTCAGCTGCTTGGTATCGATCTGCAGGTATTTGCAAACCTCCTTCATGACGCTCTTTTGATCGTCTGTATCGTAAATGGTAAAGCTGGTATCAAACCCAAGCCTGTCCGCAAAACGCCTTAGGATCCTGGCGCAGCTGGAATGAAAGGTTGCCACCCAGATGCTCTCGGAGCCCATTCCCACCAGGGAATCCACACGGCTTCTCATCTCTCCCGCCGCCTTGTTGGTAAAGGTAATAGCCATAATGTTCCAGGGATTGACTCCCTTTTCTGCAATTAAATAAGCGATCCTGTGGGTCAGCACTCTGGTTTTTCCGGAGCCTGCTCCTGCCAGGATCAAAAGCGGTCCTTCCGTCTCCAGCACCGCTTCTCTTTGTTTCTCATTTAAGGATGCTAAACTGTCTCCCATTATCTTTAATACCCCCGTATCCGGTCGTTTTCATCGCCTTCTGTCTTGTCGATCTTACGGATCTGGACATAGTAGCTGTAGGAGTCGTTGACATCGATCTTCACCCTGTCTCCCACCTTCTTTCCCAAAAGGGCTTTGCCCACCGGGGATTCGATGCTGATGAGACCCTTTAGGGTATCACTGCGGATGGTGGTTACGATCTTGTAGGTTTCCTCCGCATTGTCCTCTTCCACAAACACGGTTACCTTGGTATTCATCCCCACTTCGTCTTCGCCGGAATGATCCTCAATGATCCGTGCGGTCTTGATCATGTTTTCCAGATACCGGATCCTGCTTTCATTGCGGTTTTTCTCCCGCTTTGCTGCATAGTATTCAAAGTTCTCGCTGAGATCTCCCTGGGCCCTTGCCACCTTCACCGCTTCAATGAGATTGGTGCGAAGCTCTCCCGCCCGGTAGTCGATCTCCTGTTGCATTTTATCAATATCTGACTGTGTCAGCCGATCACGCATAACCTTCTCCTTACTGCTTACTGAATAACAAATTGATATCTACATCTCCCGTAATGCCGGGTACGCTGCCGTGTTCGGTAAACTGCAGCATGCGGAAATTGTAGGGATAGTCCGGAACGCTGCGGTAATCCGCCAGCCATTTCTCATAGCCTTCCAGCTCCTCCAGATGAAGCACCGTGGCAAAGCGTTTTGCATTGGCATAGATCATAGGGGTATAGCCTGCATTTTTGATCCTATCGCAAAAGGCCTTGGTTGCCTGGGTCAACTCGTTGGGCGTCATATTGGCGTTGCGGGCCTTATCGTAGGTGATGATCTCCGTATCAAATACAACGGGCATATCAATGCGGTAGCCTGCAATGGCATCCAATACATAATCCGCCTCCGCCTTGGCTTCCTTTTCATTGAGGGCCGTAGAGAAGAAATACACACCTGTTTTAATCCCTGCTGCCTGGGCGCCTTCGATGTTCTCCACAAACTTATCGTCCATTACAAGCTCACCGGAGCCGTAGCCTCTGGAACCTAACCGAATGATGACAAACTGCACCCCGGAGGCTGCCACTGCTTCCCAGTCGATATCCCCCTGGAACTTGGAAACATCGATGCCGATAGTTGCTCCCGGGTAACTTTTTTTGAGTCCCTCTCCGGAAAAGGCATTGAGGTCATAGGGATTCCTGGCAATATCCGCCACCAAAGGCACCCGCATATAACCCTTGGCAATATCATAAATGGTAACGGTCTCCACTTCGGTCTTGGGTACGTATTCTCCCTCCACCTCACCTTCGGAGATCACGATGAGCTCGTTGGCTTCCTTCTCCTGCTGCTTGCGGACCACTTCGTGCTCTTCATTGATCTTAACAGCCTCATCTCTGGCCGCCAGTGCTTCCTCCACAACAACCTGCTGTTCATCCATAGCCTGACTGAGCAGATGCTTGGGAATAAAAGAAGCCACCAGCATAAAGATTACAGCAAAGACCCAGGCCACCGTCAGTCTGGCAAGTCTGCGCCGTTTTTTGCGATCCCGCTTTTCGTACTCTCTGCGGTACTGGCTTTCGATCTTGGCAGACAAAATTTCCTGCTGGGCATTGTCGATATTCCCCAGAGTGGAAGGCAGTGCGTTATCACTTTTTGCCGCTGTGGGCTCCCAGGCTTTGGCTGCCTGTTCTACCCCAAGGCCAATAAGCTCCTGTTTTCTTCTGACCCGTTCCCGTACCTTCAGGCGTCTGCCTTCGATAAGAGTTACAATGAGGCCGATAAGGCACCCTACCGTCAGAATGATGCCGATGCCGTTCCACTTTTCACTGATCTTATAGTATTTATCCAGGTTCTCGTAGCTGGTCTTTCCGCTTTCATAG
>JAEEKV010000148.1 GCA_016282595.1 Lachnospiraceae bacterium | reverse complement strand
CCGTGGATTTTGCAGAGGGCGATACCATTGCCGTTGTAGCAGGTGTTTGGAAAGATACCATCGGCGTGGTACAGCGTATGGATTTCGGAAAACAGTGTGCTACTATCAACGTAGAGATGTTTGGGCGAGAGACGCCTGTCGAGATCAGTTTTGCCGAGATCACAAAAATGCGCTGATATGGCAGACCGAGCCGAAGCAGCCGACGCGCTTGCGCGGGAGGATGATTCGATTCGGGATGCTAACGGACATGAACAAAAAAGCGCGAAGCGCGTTTTGTGAATGCCCGTAGCGATGCGGGAGTGCGCAGCACGTAGCATCGCGTATATCAGCGAAGCGTAGAAGTTATACAGATCGAGCTCACCGACTCCCTTCGGGGATTCGTTAGCTGTGGGAGGGCATAGGGCCCGCCACTACCACAATATTAGGAGGTGCCAAAATGGCAAAGAAAGTAGAAGGTTACATCAAGTTACAGATTCCTGCCGGCAAGGCAACGCCGGCACCGCCGGTTGGTCCCGCTTTGGGTCAGCACGGTGTAAACATCGTTGAATTCACCAAGCAGTTCAACGCACGTACTGCCGATCAGGGTGATATGATCATCCCGGTAGTAATCACTGTCTATGCAGACAGGAGTTTTTCCTTCATTACGAAGACTCCCCCTGCTGCAGTTCTTCTGAAGAAGGCTTGCAAGATCCAGTCCGGTTCTGCAGTGCCTAACAAGACCAAGGTAGCTAAGATCTCCAAGGCAGAAGTTCAGAAGATCGCAGAGCTGAAGATGCCGGATCTGAATGCAGCATCTTTGGAAGCAGCTATGAGTATGATCGCAGGTACCGCAAGATCTATGGGTATCACGGTTGAGGATTAATAGGAGGAGCAGAATATGAAGCACGGAAAGAAATATGTTGAAGCTGCGAAACTGGTTGACCGTTCCCAGCTTCTGGAGCCTGCTGAGGCAGTGTCTCTGGTAAAAAAGACTGCAACCGCTAAGTTTGACGAGACCGTTGAGGTGCATATCCGTACAGGTTGTGACGGACGTCATGCAGATCAGCAGATCCGTGGCGCGGTTGTACTCCCCAACGGAACCGGTAAGACTGTACGTGTACTGGTATTCGCTAAGGGCGACAAGATCAACGAGGCAGAGGCTGCCGGTGCTGATCATGTTGGTGGCGATGAGCTGATCCCGAAGATCCAGAACGACGGTTGGCTTGATTTCGACGTAGTTGTAGCAACTCCCGACATGATGGGTGTTGTAGGTCGTCTCGGTAAGGTGCTTGGTCCTAAAGGACTTATGCCCAACCCCAAGGCTGGTACCGTTACAATGGACGTAGCTAAGGCAATCGCTGATATCAAGGCAGGTAAGATTGAGTACAGATTGGACAAGTCCAACATCATTCACTGCCCCATCGGAAAGGCATCCTTCGAGGAGAGCCAGCTTGTTGAGAACTTCAACGCTCTGATGGAAGCAATTCTGAAGGCTAAGCCCAGCACTCTGAAGGGCCAGTACCTTCGTTCCGTAACCCTGGCAACTACCATGGGACCCGGCGTGAAGGTAAGCACTGTAAAGCTTTAATTTAATCAATTATGTAAGTAAAAGCGGCAGCCGATTGGCTGCCGCTTTTTCATTTACGCCGCATCCGCCGAAGGATCAGATCTCGTCGGCTGCTCATGGCACGATGAAAAAAACATACAGTTGTGGTATAATACCCTTGATGGGCATGAGTGCCCGTACGAAACGCAACCCGGAGCGATTGTATGAAAAAAGCGATCATTGTATTTCTGGTAGTCTTCAGCATGGTGGTTTTGCTGGGATGCCTGGGAATGTACTACTATACAGAGCGGCAGGCAGCTATCAGAGAAGAGCAGCTGGCTGAGCAAACGGCTCAATTACAGAATAATGAACAAAAGAGCGGCGGACAGAATCAGGTTTATTCTGAAAGTCTAACCGAAATCCATACCGACCTGGAACCCATCGGGGATTCGGGAGATACCGAGGAGGCAGCTAACCCGGAGGAAGTTCCCGAGGCGGAAGCAACGTCCGATCAAACAACAGAGACCTCCCCCGTCACTCTGGTCTTTACCGGAGACATCTGCTTCCATGATCCTTATGCCAACATGGGAGCTTACAGACAGCGGGGAAGCAAAATCGATAACTGCATCGATTCCGTCCTGCTTTCCGAGATGCGCTCGGCGGATATTTGTGTGGTAAACAACGAGTTTCCCTATTCCAACCGGGGAACTCCCCTGCCGGAGAAAACCTACGCCTTTCGAAGCAAACCGGAGAATGTATCCATCCTGAAAGATATGGGGGTAGATGTGGCGGGCATTGCCAATAACCATGCTTACGACCATGGACAGGAAGCTTTTTTGGATACCCTGGATACTCTGACGGCAGCAGGCATCCCTTATGTAGGCGGCGGACATGATCTGGCGGAGGCTTCCTCTCCGGTGATCCTGGAAAAAGGCGGTATGAAGATCGGCATTCTGGCGGCCACCCAGATCGAGCGAAACTGGTCTCCCGATACAAAGGGGGCAACGGAAACCTCCCCCGGGGTTATGCGCTGCTTTACGGAGGAAGAACTTCCGAGATTTATAGAAGCAATCAAAAAAGCAGATGCCATGTGTGATTTTCTTGTGGTCTTTGTCCACTGGGGCTCGGAAAACACGGACGAACTGGATTTCAGACAGACAGGACAGGCCAAGGACTTTGCCCAGGCAGGAGCAGACCTGGTGGTAGGCGCCCATCCCCATTGCCTGCAGGGCCTTGGCATCAGCGAAGGGGTCCCGGTGATCTACAGCCTCGGCAACTACTGGTTTAACTCCAAGCGGGTGGATACCGCACTTTTGAAGGTGGTAGTAAAGGACAAAAAGGCGGAAAAGGTGCAGATGATCCCTGCGCTGCAGCACGACTGCCGGACGGATCATTTGGAAGGCGCAGAAGCCCAAAGGGTCATTTCCTACCTTAACAGCATTTCCATAGACGGCGCAGCTTTGGATGAAAATGGGGTGCTGATCCGTTAAAAACCGCATAAAATACGCAAAAAGTCGGATTTTTGCCTTGACAGGGACTTCCTGCTGTGGTAAGGTAAGCAAGGTCTGTAAAAGACTATGCCGAAGACAGCAGGTGTCCGAAAGGACGTAAGAAGCAAAACGCAGCGCCTGCCGAGGAGATCAGGATTCGTAAACTATTTTGTGAAACGAGTACCTCCCTGTGTTTTCGGGGAGGTTTTTTTACGCTCCTATATCGGCGATCAAATTTATAAAGGAGGTAAAATAATGGCTAAGGTTGAATTGAAGCAGCCCATCGTTGAGGAAATCTCCAATGCGATCAAGGATGCCCAGTCTGTTGTCCTTGTAGATTACAGAGGATTGACAGTTGAGCAGGATACCAGACTTCGCCGCCTGTGCCGCGAGAATGGTGTAACCTACAAGGTTTACAAGAACACCATGATGAACTTCGCATTCAAGGGCACGGATTTCGAATGTCTGTCATCCCTTCTGGAAGGTCCCAGCGCAGCAGCGATCTCTACGACGGATGCAACAGCTCCCGCTCGTGTAATGGGCAAGTTTGCAAAAGAGGCAGACAAGCTTGAGATCAAGGGCGGTGTTGTGGAAGGAGTGCAGTATGATGCAGCAGGAATCGCCAGCATCGCTACCATTCCCGGAAGAGAAGAGCTTCTTTCCAAGTTACTTGGAAGCTTACAGTCTCCTATCGCTAACTTTGCTCGCGTCATGAATCAGCTTGCTGAAAAAGGCGGCGCAGGCGAGGCAGTAGCAGAGGCACCTGCAGCAGAGGAAGCTCCCGCAGCTGAAGAAGCACCTGCAGCTGAGGCAGAGGCTCCCGCAGAAGAAGCTCCTGCAGCAGAAGCAGCAGAAACTCCCGCTGAGTAAGCGGCAAAACAAAACTGAAAATTTGAAGACATTTGAAGAATAATGGAGGAAAAACAAATGGCAAAGTTATCTATTGATGAGATCATCAGTGCAGTTGAAGAGCTTACCGTTCTTGAGCTTAACGATCTGGTAAAGGCTTGTGAAGAGAAATTCGGCGTTTCTGCAGCAGCAGGCGTAGTTGTAGCAGCAGCAGGCGGCGCAGCAGAAGCAGCAGAAGAGAAGACTGAGTTTGACGTAGAGCTTACTGAAGCAGGTGCAAACAAGGTTAAGGTTATCAAGGTTGTTCGTGAAGTTACCGGTCTTGGACTGAAGGAAGCTAAGGACACCGTTGAGGCTGCTCCGAAGGTAATTAAGGAAGGCGCTTCTAAGGAAGAGGCTGAGGAGATCAAGTCCAAACTTGAGGCTGAAGGCGCAAAGGTTACTTTGAAGTAATTCGCGTTTCGCAAAGAAAGAACAATAAGCATTTGCTTATAGGAAGGAAAGTCCGGGAAGTTCCCGGGCTTTCTTGTCCTGAAATATCAAACCATCAACAGGCGCTGCCGCCCATTGAGGAAAAGAGCAGCCCGGGAGCAGGAAAAGACGGAGAAGCAGAGCGTGGAGAGAAGAATCGAAACCGTAAAACAGAAACTGATGGCAGCGGCCGCAGCTTTGCTTGTATGTTTCCTGGTTCTTGTGATCGGTTATGGGTTTTTACATCCGGATAGCTATGGTGAGCTGAAGGGTACCTGGGGTACCTTTCGAATTGTTATCACCCTGGCGTCCGGTATTTTATTTTATGTGCTTATTCTGCATCTCCTGACAGGCCTTTCGGAACGGGCAAGTGAGAAAAAGAGAAAGCTGGCTTTGACTTTGGCGGTGGCAGCGGCCATCGGCCTGCAGCTCTTTTTAACCATTCGGTATCCCGTGCAGATCTGGTGGGATAATACCAGCGTGCTTTCCAGCGCCATCAGCATCGTGGATCACAAGCCGGAATACTTCGATCAGATCTACTTTAATCAGCTGGGACATCAGAACTGTTTTCTGTTTCTGACAGTGGTTTTGGTGAAGATCGCAAGGATCGTGGGAATTGCGGATGCCTACCTGACTCTGTACTTTAGCCTCCTGGATGTGGTAATGCTGGACGCCGCTATGGCTTTTTTCCTGGTTTTGGTAAAAAAGATCCGATCCGGAAAAGATGCAGTCCGTGTACTGCTTTTGCTTCTGACCTGCCCCGGTGTGTATCTGTGGTGCGCTTATTACTACACCACCAATGCATCCATCCTGTTCATGAGTCTGTATTTCTACCTGCTTCACGCCATGTGGGAGAAAAAAAGAAGCATTCCCTTCTACATTGGCTTTGGAATGTTGGCAGTCTTCGGTTGTCAGTTCCGTGCGACCATGCTGCTGTGTGTGGTGGCTACGGTGATCTTTGCGTTTTTCCGAAAGCCCAAGGCGCTTCTCAAGGCAGGAGCCTTTCTGGTGCTGGGCGGAATCCTGATGCTGGGACTGTTACGGTTCTCCTATGAAAAGATGATCCCGGAGTATGACGCAGACGCCCGGTTTCCCGTATATCACTGGCTGATGATGAGCGCCCAGGGAAACGGCGAGTACAACGATGCGGACCTGGCCTTTACCTCATCCTTTGAGACCAGGGAGGAGAAGACCGAGGCGACCAAGCAGGAATATCTCAGAAGATTAAAGGAAATGGGACCTGCAGGAATAGCGGCCCTCTTTGTGAGAAAAACGGTCCACAACTGGTCCTATGGAAATCACTCCTATTATCCCCTGTTCCACCGCTATGACGGACTTACGGACGTGCTCTGGACACCCAGACATCAGGTGATGTTCTATATCGAGCAGGTGTGGCATTTGACGCAGCTATTGCTGGTGTTGGTGGGTGTGGTCTTGCAGGTCTGTCGTAGATGCAGGAGAAACGCCGGGACGGATCCTAATGAACCGAAAGAAGACAGCGGGGTGGAGATCGGCGAATCGACTGAGATAAGTGAACCGGAAGAAACGGGCAAATGCCAAAAGCCTGCCACATCCCCCTTCGACTGGGAATGGCTCTTCTCGGTAGCCCTTCTCGGCGGATTTTGCTTCTATCTTTTGTGGGAAACCTTCCCCTATTACAGCGTAGGATTTTTGGGGCTTATGGCAGCCCTTTGTCCGGAAGGCCTGGAGCTTTCAAAGCGGGGCTTTGAGGCGGCGGGCAAAAAGCTTCCCAAAGCAGCAGTTTGCGTCCTGGCTCTTTTGCTGGTGGCCCTTCCCATAGGAAGCGTAGCCATGACAACCTGGCCGAATACGGTAACCCCTGTGGTAACCCAGAAAAAGTTCAACCGGATGTATGATATGGGAGCCTGCCAGACCCTGACCCAGACCTTTGAGGCGGATCGGGATTTTGATACCATCCGGCTTTGGATCTCCAAGCGGGATCTGTCCCAGGCTTCCGGCGGCAGCTATGAGATTTCCATTACGGGAGAACGCCAGGGAGAGGTCTTTCGCACAGACTATTCCACAGAAGGGATGAGCCGGGTGGATGAGGTTATCGAAACCTTCCCCGGGGTATCGGTACAGGGCAGCGAGAATTTTACCCTGACCATTAAGAGGGTCTCAGGCGGCGAGGAGAATCCCCTCACCGTAGGAGCCTATCTGAATCCGGATGATCCTTATCTCTTCGGAGAGATGGCAGCGGACGGCGCGGCCCTGAAGGAGGAGATGTTCTTTACCCTGACAGAGGGTGGCCCGGATGATGTGATCCGACTCTACGGAGCGGAAAACTGATGGAAAATGAATGGCAAAAAAATCGTTATAAATTTATCAAAAATAATGATTGACTTGCGAAAAGTATTGTGTTATAGTGGATGTTGCACTTTTGGCGATAGTGGTATCACTATGCCCAAATGACTAAAAACAGCGAGGTGAATTGTCAATGGAAAAGAACCGTATACGTCCCGTTGCTTCCGGTAAGCACACGCGTATGAGTTATTCCCGGCAAAAGGAAGTCCTGCAGATGCCGGATCTCATTGAGGTCCAGAAGAAATCCTACAACTGGTTTCTGGAGGAAGGCTTGAAAGAGGTGTTTAAGGACATCTCCCCGATCGAAGACTACAGCGATCAGCTCAGCCTTGAATTTGTGGACTACCGCCTGTGCACCGATGAGATCAAGTATTCCATCGAGAAGTGCAAGGAACGGGATGCAACTTATTCTGCGCCGCTTCGAGTGAAAGTGCTCCTGTATAATAAAGAGAAAGATAAGATCACAGAGCTTGAGATCTTTATGGGAGAACTTCCTCTGATGACTGAAACCGGTACCTTTGTGATCAATGGTGCGGAGCGTGTCATTGTCAGTCAGCTCGTAAGATCCCCCGGCATTTACTATGCCATCGATCATGATAAATTGGGAAAAGAGCTCTTTTCCTGTACCGTTATCCCCAACCGCGGTGCGTGGCTGGAGTATGAAACGGATCCCCATGACGTATTCAGCGTACGTGTAGATAAGACCCGTAAAGTTCCTGTTACGGTATTTTTGCGTGCCCTGGGAATCGGTACCAATAAAGAGATCCTGGATCTGTTCGGTGACGAGCCGAAGATTTTGGCATCCCTGGAAAAGGATCCCACCATCAGTGAGAAGAATCCCGAGGGAAGCTACGAAGAGGGTCTGTTAGAGCTGTATCGTAAGATCCGTCCCGGTGAGCCTCTGAGCGTAGAAAGCGCTGAGAGCCTGATCCAGGCTATGTTCTTTGATCCCCGCCGGTATGACCTGGCAAAGGTGGGTCGTTATAAATTCAACAAGAAGTTAATGCTGAAGAACCGTATTACCGGCCATGTACTGGCTGATGACGTGGTATCTCCTTATACCGGAGAGATCATCGCAAGCGCAGGTGAGACCGTAACGGAAGAGATGGCTGACAACATCCAGAACGCCGCTGTTCCCGCAGTCTTCATCGAGGGCGAGGAGCGTAAGATCAAGGTTCTTTCCAATATGATGGTAAATCTGACAAACTACGTGGATTGCAACCCCAGAGATCTGGG
>JAEEKV010000147.1 GCA_016282595.1 Lachnospiraceae bacterium | reverse complement strand
GGTATTCATCCTCGTCCAGATGCTGGTGGGATCTGACCAGGTTTTCCGCCAGAAACACATCAATGCGCTCGTTGCAAAAGGCCACCGTGGTATAAAGGGAGAGCAAAAAATGCATATCCTCTTTCTCACAACGATATCCTGTTTCCTCCTCCAACTCTCTGTAAGCGCACTCCAAAAACGGTTCCTCTACGCCGTCTCTGCCCCCTGCAGGGATCTCCATGGTCTCGCGTTCCAAGGCATTTCGATACTGTTTTACCATAATGAGCTTGCCGTCATCCCTGACTGCCACCACGGCAGCCGCTCCCTTATGGCCGATAAAGTCCCATTTCGCGGTGTTTCCGTTGGGAATCTGCATGGTATCCTGGTACACATCCAAAATTGCCCCGTGATGGATCAAGGTCCGATCCAATCTTTTGTATCCAAAGCTATTATCGCTCATGTCTCTCTCCTATCCTGAAAAAAGGAAAAAGCCGGAGCATACACTGCTCCGGCACTGTCTCAATCCTCGTCCTCGTCATCCACAATCGAAGCTACAACCGAAGCCACTGTCCCGGTCACCGTAGCGACTACTGCAAAGATGATGATCAAAAGACCTCCGCCTAACAGAAAAAATACACTTTCACTCATTTTGCTTCCTCCTTGCCAGCGTTTATGCTTCCAAAAGCTTCCCGATTGCTACGATCTTCACACAAAGGGTAAACAGCTGTGTAGCCTGCTTCAGATCATCAATGGTGGGGAAGGTGGGTGCAATACGGATATTGGAATCCTTCGGATCATTGTGATACGGCCAGGTTGCTGCTGCTTCCGTCATCTTTACTCCGGCTTTCTTGGCCATGGAAACGATCTCCTTGGCACCGCCGTTTGTAGCGTCAAAGCTGATAAAGTAGCCACCGTTGGGCTTGGTCCACTCGCCGATGCCAAGTCCCCCCAGCTCTTTATCCAGGATCTCCTCAACGGCCTCAAACTTGGGACGAATGATGTCCGCATGCTTTTTCATATGCTCAGTCATGCCGTGAATGTCCTTAAAGAACCTTACGTGACGAAGCTGGTTTACCTTATCATGGCCGATGGTCTGGTTCTTCAGCTGCTTCTTGATATCCTCTAAGTTGTTCAAAGAGGTTGCAAGTGCCGCAATACCGCTTCCCGGGAAGGTGATCTTGGAAGTGGATGCGAATTTATATACCATATCCGGATTACCGGCTTTCTTACACTCTGCCAGGATCTCGATGAGGTAATCCTGCTTGTCCTCATAGAGATGATGGATGCCGTAAGCATTGTCCCAGAAGATTCTGAAATCAGGTGCAGCGGGTTTTAATCTTGCAAACCTGCGCACGGTTTCATCGGAATAGGAATACCCCTGAGGGTTGGAATACTTGGGAACGCACCAGATACCCTTTACTGCCGCATCCTCAGATACCATTTTTTCCACCAGATCCATATCCGGACCTGCCGCGGACATGGGAACCGGGATCATCTCAATACCGAAATACTCGGTGATGGCGAAATGTCTGTCATAGCCGGGTACAGGGCAAAGGAATTTTACCTTATCCAGCTTGCACCAGGGGGTATGCCCCATGATACCGTGGGTCATGGCTCTTGCCACTGTATCGTACATCACATTCAGAGAAGAGTTTCCGTAAATGATGATGTTATCGGGATGGTTTTCCATCATATCTCCCAAAAGGACCTTTGCTTCCTTAATACCGTCCAAAAGACCGTAGTTACGGCAATCCGTACCATCCTCACAACGAAGATCCACCTGGGAATTCAGAGCATCCATCATGCCCATGGAAATATCCAGCTGCTCCTTGCAGGGCTTTCCGCGGCTCATATCCAGTGACAGATTCAGTGCCTGAAACCTGTCATAGGCTTCCATCAGGGATTTTTGCTCCTGCTTTAATTCCTCTTTTGACATTTCTGCATAAGCTTTCATAACTTTACTCCTCCATTCATAACCCGTTACAGGCTTTTGCCCGCAACAGTCATAGACATTTTACTACACCTTGCCGTTTCTGTCTATAAAAGGATAACGAAAAACCCGCCGCAGAAATCTGCAGCGGGTTCATTGTTTCCTTCAATGTTGTTACTTTGCAAAGTCCGTAACACGGGATTCACGAATGACATTCACCTTGATCTGACCCGGATACTGCATCTCAGCTTCGATCTGCTTTGCAATATCTCTGGCCATCAGGACCATATCTGCGTCTGTCACTTTTTCAGGAACTACCATGACACGAACCTCTCTACCTGCCTGAATAGCAAATGATTTATCGACACCTTTGAAATTGTTGGTTATTTCTTCTAATTGTTTCAGTCTGGTTGTATAAGTCTCCAGCGTTTCTCTACGAGCACCGGGACGTGCTGCAGAGATGGTATCTGCCGCCTGTACGATGCAGGCGATCAGAGATGTGGCTTCCACATCACCGTGGTGAGATTCCACGGAATTGATCACAATAGCGCCTTCCTTAAACTTCCTGCAAAGCTCGGCACCAAGCTGTACGTGGGATCCTTCTCTGTCCTGATCCACAGCTTTTCCGATATCATGCAGAAGTCCGGCACGCTTTGCCATACGGACATCCAATCCCATCTCCGATGCGATGAGTCCGGATAAATGTGCCACCTCAATGGAATGCTTCAATGCATTCTGACCAAAGCTGGTTCTGAATTTCAGTCGTCCGAGGAGCTTGATCAGTTCGGGATGAATGCCGTGTACGCCAACTTCCAGCGTCGCATTTTCTCCCTCTTCTTTCATCATTGCCTCGACTTCTTTTTGCGCTTTTTCAACCGTCTCTTCGATCTTAGCCGGATGAATACGTCCGTCAACGATCAGTTTCTCAAGAGCGATCCTTGCCACCTCGCGGCGAACCGGATCAAAACTGGATAAAACGACAGCTTCGGGGGTGTCGTCGATGATCAGATCAACGCCCGTCATGGTTTCAAGTGTACGGATATTCCGTCCCTCTCGACCAATGATCCTTCCCTTCATCTCGTCGCTGGGAAGCTGCACAACTGACACGGTAGTCTCGGAAACATGATCGGCTGCACATCTCTGGATGGCGCCTACCACGATCTCCTTGGCCTTCTTGTCTGCCTCTTCCTTTGCCCTGCTCTCTAATTCCTTGACCATGACAGCAGTTTCATGCTTTACATCTTCTTCAACAATTTTCAGTAAGTGTTCTTTTGCCTGTTCAGAGGTTAAACCTGAGATTCGTTCGAGTTCCTGTAATCTCTGTTCATTCAGACTTGCTATCTCTTTTTTCTGCTTTGCCAGATCTTCTTCTCTTGCGGCTAAGCTCTGTTCCTTGCGTTCGATGGCATCGGTTTTCTTATCGATGTTCTCTTCCTTCTGCTGGATCCTTCTCTCGGAGCGGGAAATCTCGCCGCGGCGTTCCTTGATCTCTTTGTCCAGATCATTCTTCGCCTTGATGGACTCTTCCTTGATCTCAAGCAATTCCTCACGCTTCTTGGCTTCAGCGGTCTTGATTGCTTCGTCAATGATGGTCCTGGCCTTTTCCTCCGCGTTGCCGATCTTGGATTCTACCTCCTTCTGATGACGGTCGGTAGCGATCTTCGCAGTTACCGGAACAGCTATCACAAGTGTTACGATCACAGCGATCAAAGCAGCTACTACTGGTGATAGCATCTTACAGGATACCTCCTTATTCAGTTTTCATTGTACGGATATATTGAATAGGACACGAATGAAATATCACAATTCAAAATATATACAACACTACTATATTATACAAAAAAAAATGTTATGTCAAGTGCAGATTCGTGCATGTTGCTCAAAACAGGTTACGATTCACAGTTGATTGCAAAAGACTGACGATATGCAAGCTTGCTTGCAAATATCGGCTGGGTTTTGCAATCGGACTGCGAAGCAGGAACCCCACAGACATCGAGCGAACTGCCGCGTAGCGGCGATAAAGTCGCGAAGCGACGCGTTTGCGAGATGCTCTGTGGGGGACTGTGAATCGTAACCGGAAGAGGCTCGCGCCCATCTCACTCCCGCCGCGTTTTCTCCCAGCGTATCACCGCTACTCCGATGATGATAACATATCCGATGATACTCAGATATGACGGGATCTCTCCGAAAAAGATAAATCCCCAAACAGTGGCAAAGATCACCTGCAGGTAATCAAATACCGATAGTTTCTTTGCAGGCGCATATCGATAGGCCGTTGTGATTGCAAACTGTCCCACAGCAGCAGAGATTCCCGCCATGATCATGATAAAAAGCTGTTTTCCCGACATGGGCACAAAGCCCACGATGAGAAACGGCAGGGTTAACAGGCACGAAAACAGGGAAAAGCAGATGACGATCACCGGTGTCTTGGCACCTTTCCCTGCTGCCCGTCTGACGAAAACATAGGCGGTTCCTGCGCCAAATCCTCCGTAGAGTCCGATAAGAGCCGGAACCAGCTGGAGGTTACTGCCTGTAGGTCTGATGATGAACAGAGCCCCGATAAAGGCCACGATGGTGGCAATGATATCGGTTTTGGAAGGCTTTTCCTTTAACAGCGGAATAGAGATCAGTATGGCAAAAAATGGCGACAGTTTATTGAGCATATTGGAATCCGCCAGATTCAGCCGGTCAATGGTATAGAAATTGGCAATCAGCCCGGTGGTTCCGAAGAGGCACCTGAAAAAGATGTCCCCGGCAAAGGGCTTTTTGATCTCAAACCGCTCTCTTTTTGCCAGAAGGGTCCCCACTGCTATGATCAGGGCAAAGGCATTTCTGAAAAAGGCCTTTTGCATGGTCGGCAGCTCCCCTGCCAATCTCACAAAGAAGGTCATCAGGGAAAAGCCCACCGCGGCGATGGCGATACAAACGATACCCTTCAGCTGTCCGTTGATCTGATTTTTATTCTTCTCATC
>JAEEKV010000016.1 GCA_016282595.1 Lachnospiraceae bacterium | reverse complement strand
CTGCTGAGCTGCACTACCCATAACACCCTGAATGTGAATTACGTTATACTCAGGAAGGTTCTGGCCTGCAAGCCAATCAACTGCGGTCTGGCCTTCTTTTGCCATATCGGAAACGATGGAAGCTTCATAGAGGCTGTCCGGAGCGTCGATGGTACGGTCGAAAAGGATTACGCGGATGCCTGCATCCTGTGCGTCCTTCAAAACGGTATCCCAACCTGCGGTATCAGCTGCGGAAAGAAGCAGATAGTCAACGCCGTCGGTGATGAACTTCTGAGCTGCTGTGATCTGCTCGTCGTTCTTTAAGCTGTAAGCGAAGGAAGCGTCATAGCCGTTCTCTTTGGTGAACATTTCCTTCAGATCCTTGTCATTAGCGGTACGATATCCGGACTCGTTGGGATCGTTGTTAATGATACC
The DNA here is from genome assembly GCA_016282595.1 of Lachnospiraceae bacterium. Lineage (GTDB taxonomy): Bacteria > Bacillota > Clostridia > Lachnospirales > Lachnospiraceae > RGIG7926. Next base: position 8,723 of record JAEEKV010000016.1, on the reverse strand, counting down.
AACCTTGATCAGGTCGCCTGAGCTACCGGAATCTGCAGCAGGTGCAGCATCACCGGAATCTGCAGCAGGTGCAGCATCGCCCGAGCTGGCAGGAGCGGAGCCGCCGCATGCGGTAAGTGAAACTACCATAACTGCTGACATTAAAGCTGCCAAAAGTTTTTTCTTCATAATGTAATCCTCCCTTAATGGTTGTGTCCTCTTTGGACTTAATTGTGATGGTACCATCTTACAAGGGAAAAAAGGGAAATTCCATAGAGATTCGTTTCAAAGAAGTTGAATATTTATAGATGCAAAAAGATCAGGTTGGATTTTTTTTGATAAAAGTTTATTATCTTCATCCTTCCTGATCTTCCGCTTTGTAGGGTAAACAGATTTTTGTTGTGGTGCCCTCGTTTTCCTTACTTTCTATAGAAATTCCGTAGGGGGCACCGAAGTGCAGACGAATTCGTTCGTTCACATTGTAAAGACCGAAGATCTCCTTTTCCTGCTCCCGGCGATTATGGATTCCGCTCTGCACCTGCGAAAGGCGCTCTTCGTTCATCCCGGCGCCGTTATCGATGACTTCTATAAAGAAGCAATCCTCCGCCCTGGTTCCTACGATGCGAATGCTGCCGCCGCCTCTTCGGTTCTTAATGCCATGATACAGGGCATTTTCCACAAGGGGCTGAATGGTGATCTTCGGAATCAGGTAGCTGTGCAGGGATTCCTCCACATCGATCTCATAGGTGAGAATATCCTGATAACGTACCTGCTGGATCTGCAGGTAGCTTCGTACATGGGAAAGCTCATCCCGCAGGGGAATGATATCCCGTCCCTGGTTTAAGGAGGTTCTGAAAAAGTCCGACAGGCTCTTTACCATGCTGACTACCTGCTCCCGGTTTCCCGCCTCCGCCAGCCAGATAATGGCATCCAGGGTATTGTATAAAAAGTGGGGATTGATCTGAGACTGCAAAAGCTGAAACTCCGCTTTGCGCAGCCGGATCTGCTCCTCCGTAATCTGTCCCAACAGCTCGTTGATCTGATCCAGCATGCCGTTAACGGATTCCTGCAGGGCTGTTACCTCGGGACCGCCTCCTACCTCGGAACGAACCGACAGATCTCCGTTTGCAATCTGATCCGTTACCTTGGACAAAGACTCGATGGGGCTGGTAATGGTCCGGGGAATATAATAACTGATCCCGAACAAAACAACCAACAGCAAAGCCAGTGTAATGATACCGCCCATTGCCATTCTGGAAGCCAGGATCTCGTATTCCATTCTGGAGGCCTGGAGCTTCTGGGCTTCGGAATAGGTATAGGCTACAAATTCCTCACGAAGCAAGCTGGTAACGATCTGGACATCGTTTTCCCAGATCATCATGTTCTCTTCGTATTTTTCTCCCTCTTTCAGATTCCGTTCGATCTGCTCCTTATAGCGGGCCAGGTTGCTGATGTATTTTTTTACCACCTTCAGCTGCTCTAAGTCCTCTTCATCCGTTGCCATCTGCTCCAGCTGGCTTACCACGTTGCCTGCCTGCGCAAGTAGCGCACCCATTTCGGATTCCTCTACGCTCTTGTTTCCTACAATGAGCAGGTAGGTTTCGTAATCGAAATCCTTTTTAAAATCCAGGTTGAACTGACTGGCTTCGGTTACGGACTGCACCATGTCCTGGAATCTGTTGTTATTGATCCTGATCTGGAAAAACAGGATCACGGAAAACAGCAGCATAGGCATTAAGATCAGGAAGTAGGAAAACCGGATCTTGGCCGCCAGAGTGGAGCTGTTGTAGATTTTTTTAATCTTGCTGATCATGCTTAAGCTTCCTCTTCCGATTTCCCTCCGCGGTACTGGGTCGGTGTCATGCCCTGTGTCTTCTTAAACAGATAGGAGAAATAGTGGGGATCCTTATAGCCAACCTCCTGGCTGATCTCACTGGATTTTTTCCCCGTTCCCTTCAAAAGCTCTTTGGCCTTGTTCATACGATAATCCGTCAGGTATTTGATTAAGGTTTGCCCCGTTTCCTGACTGAAGATGGTGCTCAGATGGTTGGGGGAAAAGTTCACATGGGAGGCAATGAGATTCAAAGACAGCTCCTCATTGGCATACTGCTCCGTAATATAACGCTCCACTTCCCCTACCACATCCCGATAGCGTCCCGTAGCGTTTTCCTCTCTGAGCTTTACCGCTGCTGAAAGGATGCGGATCATATACTCTCTGGCTTGCTCCACGCTTTGCAGGGACATGCGGGAAAGGTCGATCTTTTCCACCTTTTCCTTTTCCCCTTCCCGAAGGCTTTCCACATAATCTGCCACGCAAAAATAGGTATCCATCATCAGGTATTGGCGGAACATCAAGGAGCCCAGCACATCTTCTCCGAATTTCCGGAAAAACTCCTCCACAAAATAAACCGTCTCCCGATCATCTCCGAGGCGCAAAAATTCTTCCAGCTTGGCACGGGATACCAGTTTGGTATCCACCCTGTCAATATCGAAGCCTTCTTTTCCCACATCGGAAACGCTGTCCAGCTCCTCAAAACGCAGGAATCTGTTTTCATTGATAAGATATCGGTAAGCAAAGGCTCTCTGGGCACTCTCAAAGCATTCCGGAAGCTCCGTGAGTCTGCTGACCGCCTCTCCAATGCCGCCGAAGTACGTCACATAGGAATAGGGAGTAAACAGGGCCGTCATTGCTTTTACATATTCTTCTGTCAGCTCGGCAATCTTTTCACTGCTTTCCGCCTTTACCAAAAAGGCCATACCCTCCAGATTCCGGTCAAAGCAAAGTAGGGCATCGGGATTTTCCAGCCGGTGCAGCCGCTCCTCAATACCTACGATGGTGCCGGAAAAGGCTTCATCACTGCTCTGATGCTCGGAGGCATATTTTACCAGAATAAAATTATACCAGGGAGCGGACAGGCCGATGCCCTGCTCCGTTGCCATGGATAACAGCTCTCCTGCAGATCTTCTGCCGGATACCAGTTTCTTTAAGAAAATACTCCGATCCTGCAGATGCTTTTCTTCCATCTCCCGCCTGTAGGTCTCAAAGAGTTCCTCCTCCCGGCGTTTCTCCAGGATCTTCTCCGCTACCTGATCCACATGCTCCAAAAGCTCCTGGCCGCTGACAGGCTTTAACAGATACTCAGAGATCCCGATACGGATCCCTTCCTTGGCATATTCAAATTCATTGTAGCCGGACAAAATGATGATCTGGGTTTCCGGCAGCTCCTGCTTAATGAGCCTGGAAAGCTCCAGTCCGTCCATAAAGGGCATCCGGATATCCGTGATCACAATATCGGGCTTCAGGTTTGCGATCATGGAATACGCCACCTCGCCATCGCTGGCCTCCCCGCAGAATTCATAGCCCCGGGCCTTCCAGTCGATACTGTTCTTGATCCCCTCACGGATCACCACTTCATCTTCTACCAAAAAAACTTTCAACATATAGTATGCTCCTATTGTCCCTACCTGACGAATCACTCCGCTGTTGATAGGAAGTTTCGGTTTTTACATTCTGACCCTATCATCATAACATACATTATACAGAAAACAACACAACAAAAAAACACCTTCCACGTGAAAGACCGGCTGGGGATCAGCCGGTCTTTCTGAGAAGGTATTTCTTCTTATGGGGTATAGCAAAAACTATGTAATGTATTGGGGGGTTACAAGTGTATAATAGCAGAGCCCTCCCTATATGTCTATTTTCATATTTCACAAAATTCACAACAAACCACAAATTCTTTTGTGAGTTTTTCACAAAGCAGATCGGAATTGTCTAACAAACCGGGCACTTTGTTTCTTCCGCTGTAAAATCTGCACAAGACTTACACAGTTGCTTCCCTGTTTTCAAAGAGGGCTTCGAATTCATCTCTGGAAATTCTCTCTTTTTCCATCAAAAGTGCTGCCGATGCATGGAGAATATCCATATGCTCTTCAATGATGGCCTTGGCTTTTTCGTAGCACTCGCTGATGATGCGCTTCACTTCTGCATCGATCTGGGCCGTAACCGCCTCACTGGTGGTTCTGGCGTGTGCCAGATCCCGGCCGATGAAGACCTCATCATTATCATTGTCATAGTTCACAGTACCGATGGCTTCGGACATACCGAATCTGGTTACCATGCTGCGGGCCACTCCCGTAGCCTTCTTAATATCGCTGGAAGCTCCCGTGGTGATATCGTCAAAGATCAGCTCCTCGGCGATGCGGCCTCCCAGATCTACCATGATATCCTGCAGCATCTTTCCTTTTGTCAGGAACATATCATCCCGCTCCGGCAAAGGCATGGTATAGCCTGCTGCCCCGGCGCCTGTGGGAATGATGGATATGGTATATACCGGATCCATTTCCGGCAGTACGTGAAACAGGATAGCGTGTCCGGATTCGTGATAGGCGGTGATCTTCTTTTCCTTTTCGGAGATGACGCGGCTCTTTTTCTCGGAGCCGATGCCCACCTTGATAAAGGCCTTCTTCACATCCTCAGCCACCACATAGGCACGATCCTCCTTGGCTGCCAGGATGGCGGATTCGTTCATGAGATTTTCCAGATCCGCACCCGTAAAGCCTGCGGTGGTCTGAGCGATCTGTACAAGATCCACATCCTCTCCCAAAGGCTTGTTCTTGGCATGGATCTTCAGAATATCCTCTCTGCCCTTTACGTCCGGTCTTCCCACGGTGATCTTCCGGTCAAACCGTCCGGGACGCAAAATCGCAGGATCCAGAATATCGACACGGTTGGTGGCTGCCAGCACAATGATGCCTTCGTTTACGCCAAAGCCGTCCATTTCCACCAGAAGCTGATTCAGGGTTTGCTCTCTTTCATCATGTCCGCCGCCCATTCCGGTTCCGCGCCTTCTGGCTACGGCGTCGATCTCGTCGATGAACACGATGCAGGGGTGATTTTTCTTGGCCTCTTCAAACAGATCTCTGACTCGGGAAGCACCTACACCCACGAACATCTCCACAAAGTCCGATCCGGAAATGGAGAAAAAGGGCACGTTGGCTTCTCCGGCTATGGCCTTGGCAAGCAGGGTCTTTCCAGTTCCCGGTGCGCCCTCAAGCAATACGCCCTTGGGGATCCTGGCTCCCACTCTGGTATATTTGGCCGGAGCCCGCAGGAAATCTACGATCTCCTCCAGGTCTTCTTTTTCTTCCTTGAGTCCTGCCACATCCTTGAAGGTGACGGTAACCTCTCCCGCATTAGTCATCCTGGCTCTGGATTTTCCGAAGTTCAGCATCTTTCCCGTTGCGGAGCCTCCGCCGCCCCCCTGGGGACTGATCATGGAGAAGAAGAACACAAACAGGATGAAGACCAAAAGCATGGGGAATACGTAATACAGGAACCAGTTCTCACTGGGCATATCCCGCATCACATATATGATACCGCCCTCCTGCAGCATCTGTTCCACCTTGGTGATATCCGAGGAGAACAGCTGCACCGTAGCACCATTGCTCAGATAAAAGGTGATAACACCCGTGGGTACCTCTGCGTTGGGTGCAATGACGGCAGAATCGATCTTCCCTTCCTTCAGATCCTTGGAAAAATCATTCCAGTTATAGCCTGTTTCATTGTGTCTCATGCTGGAGATCCAAAGGGCAACTCCAAGCAGGATCAAAATGACGATAAAACTCGGCGCCAGGCTTCTTTGTTTCTTTGGCGTGTTCATAATAAACCCTTTCTGTTTTACTTTTTTTCCCTTTTCAGGGGGTGCAGTTATTTTGCCGCCTCCGGCTCGATGACCGCAATGTAGGGAAGATTTCTGTATCTTTGTGCATAGTCCAGTCCGTACCCTACTACGAACTCATCCGGAATCGTGAAGCCGATATAATCGGTCTTTACCTCAACCACTCTGCGGCTGGGCTTATCCAAAAGTGCACAAAGCTTCATGGTTTTGGGCTTTCTGTCCCAAAGCATATCCAGAAGGTAATTCAGGGTCCTTCCGGTATCCACAACATCCTCGATGACGATGACGTTCTTATCCACGATGGAATCGCTCAGATCCTTTACGATCCTGACTACACCGCTGGATTTGGTATCGTTACCGTAGCTGGAGCAAGCGATAAAGTCAAGGGTCACCGGGCAGGTGATCCGCTTTGCCAGCTCACACATGAAAAAACTGCCGCCCCGCAGTACACAGATCAAATGTACCTCCTGATCCCCGTATTCTGCGTTGATCTCATCTGCGATCTCTTTGACTCTTTTGTCAATCTCTTCCTCAGTGATCATTACTCTCAGCTTATCTGCCATAGTTTTCCCGACCTTTCTTTGTTGTGGTATGACTCCCTGCTGCTACCCCTCTTTGTCCGGCTCCTCCTTCTCATGGGAAAGCCTGATCTGCAGAATTTGTTTTGTGCTTTCTGTCACCATGACGCTTTGGTCCATGCGCCCGGGCAAAAAGCATAAAATATGATCTTCCACGGCCAGAACAATACGGCTTTTTCGAAGCTCGGAGGATAGCTTTTCATCCTTAAAGCAGTCCTTTGCCGTCTTTTTCCGGCTCCCGTCAAAATACAGCCAGTCCTTTTGCTCTGCCATGCGAAGCCCTGCAGACCTGTCTATTTTATCATAATCCAGCCATTTCGTATATCTTTTTCTCGGGATGATTTTTGCAAGCTCTTCTCCCCTGGGAGGCTCCATCAAAGAACAGAGAAACCGTCTGCCTCCAAAAAATAGCTCCAGCTCTTCGCCCTTTTCAAGGACCTTTCGCCCTTTCTCATTCAAAAGGGGAATGAAGGGCTCTGTTTCTTCTAACAGCTTTCCATCGGGCGCATCCCCCTGATAAAAGCACAGCCTGTCATAATCCCGTCGTACCCGGACCTGATAGGGGAGATTGACTTCTTTTCCGCTGATGCCATGGCAAAGCCCCAGAACAGACTCTGTATGTACCGTACTGATATCCTTTCTCTGTCCTGCCGTCTCTGTGATGCAAAGATGCAGAATTTCCCTTTGCAAAAATACAGGATAGGATAAAAGTGCGGGAATGGAAAGCACCATCCTTGTCCCCGGCAGATCCCCTGCTTCTAAAAAACAGTTTGCCTTCGCTTCTTCGATCTCATGTGAAAGATACTCTCCCATCTGTGCCATGGTCTCGGAAAACCGGGCCAGATGAGAAACAGTACCTGCATTGACCTCCTCACAAAGCATGGGAAGGATCTGCCTTCGGATGCGGTTTCTGGTATAAGCAAGGTCCTCGTTGGTCTCATCTGTCACAAAGCTAAGTCCTCTCTCCGAAAGATAGGTCTCAATCTCGGCCCTCTCAAGACAAAGCATCGGCCTTACCAGCTGCCCGGAAACCGGATGCATGCCTGCCATTCCCCGGATCCCGCTGCCGCGGCACAGGGAAAACAGTACCGTTTCCGCCTGATCGTCCATATGATGGGCCACCGCCAGCTTATGGGCGCCGGCTTCCTTTGCAATGTCCCAAAGCTGCTCATAGCGAAGATCTCTGGCTGCCTCCTCGATGCCCATCTTTTCTTTTTCCGCGGTTTCCTTTACATCCACCCGCCGGGCATAAAAAGAAATCCCATAGGTTTCGCAAAGCTGTTTGGCAAAGGCCTCGTCCCTGTCGGCACTTTCCCGGAGGCCGTGGTGGATATGGGCCGCCGAAATACGAATGCCCAGTGTATCCCTTAGAGAAAGCAGCAAATGCAGCAGACATACGGAATCCCCGCCGCCGGATAAGGCCACGAGGACATGATCTCCCTGTACAAACATCTGATGCGACAGGCAGTACTGATATACCTTTCTTTCGATCTGTTTTCCCTGCTCCATGTAGTTTCTTTCCCTGCTGTTTCAAAAAGCCTGCGGCCATCCCGGCTGCAGGCTTTATTTTTTATCTATCCGAAATACGATCTCGCCCTCGTGGACCAGTCCCAGCTTATCCTGTGCCACCTCCTGTGCGTAGGAATCCGTCTGGACATATTTCCGAAACTCCGAAAGCTCCACGGTCCGAAGCTGCTCTTCATCGATCTGCTGCTGAAGCTGTGCATGCTGCACCTTCAGATCTCTCTGGGTGTTCCAAAGGCGAAGAGAATGGATCCCGATGATCACCAGCATAAATGCCAGAATGCACAGGATAAACCCGGCACCATAGCCGTTATTCTTTTTGTACATTATCCGTCTTCGGGCCATTTACGTCTCATTTCCAACAAAGTGAAAACACTCCCCACTTTGTTTGTTGTTAACATAAATCAATTCTAAATCAATTTATGTTGCCCGTCAACCGCTTTTTTCCCTGCAAATCTCGTCCCAAACTATCCAAAAACAACGATTTTATCGGCCTTTCACCAAGAATTGTGGTCGCATTTCAGGCTGGCACAAGATATAGTGGGAACAAATGTTTGTTAACATAAAATTATTTTTCTGCTATTTTTCAGATTTCCACATCGCTGCCCTCTAAATAGCGATACATTTCCTTTGCTTCCTCTTTCCTTACGGTTTCCGCCACCGTCAAAACCTCTACGCTGACCTTCCGGTTTCCGAAGCTTATGGTGATCTGATCCCCGGGCTTTACGGCAGTGCCTGCCTTGGCCTCTTTCCCGTTGATCATCACACGTCCCGCATCGCAGGCCTCATTAGCCACCGTGCGGCGCTTGATAAGGCGCGAAACCTTTAGATATTTATCAAGTCTCATATTCGTCTTTTCCCTTTCCTTCTTCCTTTCGCAGTCGCCAAATTTGCACCCTCCGGTTTATGCTCTTTAGAGTGCTTCGCTCCCGGGTGAGCGATCATTTCCGATTGCTCCGAT
>JAEEKV010000146.1 GCA_016282595.1 Lachnospiraceae bacterium | reverse complement strand
CAAGTCCAAGGATCTGGAGGAGACCGAGGAGGAGGCATTTGCCAACATCGGTCAAGTCCAAGGATCTGGAGGAGACCGAGGAGGAGGCATTTGCCAACATCGGTTATGATATGACCTACGAAGATTGTCTGCAAAACTTCGGCTTTGACAAGAGCAGACAGTCCTATACCGTTAAGGTAAAGGTTTCCGATCAGGCCATTGACCTGTCCGGAAACGGAGACTGCGGATCCAAGAATAATTTCTACTTCCAGCTGCTGTTTGATAACGGCTCCTCCGGTGTGGTACTGGCCAACACCCAGTTAGAGGGTGATACCTTCAGAACCGGTAATACAGAGAGCTTTGTCATCAGCACCAATAAGGATTACGGCGAGCTGACAGGCGTTCGGATCATTCCGGAGTCGGTTATGGAGGATGCCCAGGTGGACGATAAGCTTCGGATCGACGAGATCCGTATCGTGGAGCAGTCCCTCAATTCCTTCAGTGAGACCTGGGTGGTTGAAGGGGCATCGATCCCCAACGAGGGTTGGATCGGTATCCAGGACTACATGGATGATGCGGAAAAGAAGACAAATCAGGAGGAGAAGAAAGGCCGTCTGATGGCGGATATCGCAGTGGATCTGCCCATTACGGTGCATACCAATGAGTTGAACCTTCTGTGCTGCCTGACAACAGATGAGTATTCCGAGAATACCTCACAGTTCTACGGGGAAATGAAGATGACCGTGGATTACATCCAGACGGACGGTACCCCGAGCACGGAGACCTTTGACATCGTGGATGCGATGTATAAGTACTACAACAAACCGGTGCAGCATGATACGGATACGGTCGATCAGGGACGTACCGCGACCAGAGATCCTGCGGTGTCCTCGACCTACCTGATGTTCCGCGGCGGTCATACCGATCGCTTCAACATCACACTTCGAAATGTGAAGTCCCTGTACCAGGCTACGCTGACAGGACAGAGCAGAGGAGATACCTCGGAGCTTTCCATTGCAGCACTTTCCTTTAATACCATTGAGGAAGCCGGAAGACTGCAGCTGTCCAATAAGGATGAGTATGTCAGAACAGGAAGGACCACGCTGATCACCAGTAACTCTGTAGTGACCGGTGAGAATGCAAAGCTGGCCAATACCTTTGCAAAGGGCGATGACCAGAAGATCAAGATCGGTCTTCTGCCCAACGAGGTAGAGGTGAAGGATCAGGGAAGCAAGTGGCTCGCGGTATTCTCCAGAGAGCCGCTGTCCCAGAATGATACCTTAAATGTATATATTTACCCGACAGACGATTCCGTTCCTGTCAGCCAGTATAACCTGCAGTGTAAGGCAGAATATACCAATGTATCCGGTATGCCCTATGCAACCGCAAATATGCAGATGCAGAAGCACGAGGGAACGGGAGAAAACGGAGATCGGTCCTACTTCTTTATCAACGGACTGTCCGCGAAGGGGATTGCATCTCTGGACGCTCTGCTCGCAGTATCCAGCGGCGGAGGGGATATCAACGCCTATGCAGATTATGCAGTGGTACAGCAGGTAAGATCCGGAACGGTGATCAATACCTGGCAGAAGAACGGCGGCAGAGGACTTCTGGCTTCCGGCGTTCGAATGATCACACAGGGTGAGAAGACCAAGGGTCTGTATGACCAGCAGAAGGTATTGCTCCAGCTCTCCGACGAGGGGACCCAGGCAGCCAAGCTGATCGCGGAGAAGGAGGATATTGCAGTCTCCATCCGTTACACGACCACGGTGGATCCCACCTCCAGAGAGGTTTATTCGGCATATAAGTATCTGACGGATGAGCAGATCACCAGGATTCAGGCAGGTGACCTGATCGAGATGTGGTTCAATGAGCCTTATGTAAAGGATGTTACGGGACTTCGTATCATCAAGTTCGGCGATAGTGTTCAGGCTACCCTGGATGGTGCGGCAGTCGTGAATTATGAGCGTGCAAGCAGCGCCGATAAGGAGCCTTTGATGAACGGCTGGTTCAGCTTTACCGACAAGATCGTTCTCATGGGAACGCCTACCACCTTAGAGGCTAAGGGAACCATGATCGTATCCGAGAACGTGGTTCAGCCGCTGAAGATCTCCTTCACAACCGCTAAGGCAGGAGGATTTACCGAGTCCGGTACCGCAACGCCGGTTCGTATGACCATCGGATATGATGATGTATTCAGAAACCTTCATGAAGTGACCTATGAGGACATCAGAGCCTTTATTACGGATCGTGATGTTCACAGCTTCAATACGGGCGAGACCCAGGAGATCTGCCTGCTGACCAAGGGTATGCAGAAGATACGCTACCTGATCATCGAGCCTTATACGGATGCACCGCAGGACGGCAGCTACTCAGTTTCCGATAATGTAAAGGCCGGCTGGACCATCGATGAGATCTCGGCAATGCTGGGTGAGAACGGTATTCCCGTCAGCAGAAGCCTTGGTTACAGGATCACAGAGGGAGAGCCCAAGAAGATCCATCTGACCAACCTGTCCTTCGCCATTACGGCATTCTACTACTCAAGGGCGATTGATGCCAATGAGACCAGGACCGTGGTTGACAAGGATGCAGACTTTACCGTAGCAACCGACATCCCGATCACCTTCAGACCGGATCTTTACGGATCTGACGAAGGCTTCACCATCACGGTAAGCCGGAAGGTGGGAGATACCAGGGAGCCTGTTCCGGATGTCGTGAAGGCTGTCAATAACAAGAACACCAAGAAGACGGAATATGTCTTTACACCGCCTTCAAATTACACAGGAACCAACCAGGTTTACTACGTGGTATTTGAATCCAAGGAAAACAATGCAGTCAAAGTGCAGTTTACCGTCACCGTTCAGAGCGGAGTGACCGTCAGCGAGAACTCCGCAGGGACCGGTGATACGGATAGCTCCGATAGCACAAGCAGCTCGGATAGCACCACCACTTCGGATGACACCGGAAGTACAGACAGTGCAAATACGACAGAAGTTAAGGTAAACTAAAAAACAAAAACGGGCTGCAGGAAGCTGCGGCTCGTTTTTGAGCTTGAAAGGCTATAAAAAAACAAGGAGGACAAGCATTTGACAGAGTATAACGTAGATGCCGACCTTCAGTATCTGGATGAAGTACAGGATTTTGTCCGCGACCAATTGGAAGCATACGACGTGGAACCCAAGGTCCTGTTTCAGATCGAACTGGCGGTGGAAGAGATCTTTACCAACATTACCAGCTATGCCTACAATCCCGATGTAGGCAAGGCAACCATCAAGTGCATCGTGCAAAAAGATCCGCTGAGCGTAACCATTCAGTTTTTGGACAGTGGCAAGCCCTTTGACCCCCTAAAAAAAGAGGAGGCGGATACCTCTCAGGAGGCGCTTTTGGAGCGTACAGGAGGATTGGGGATCTTTTTGGTACGCAAAAACATGGACGATGTAACCTACAGCTACGAAGACGGGAAAAATATACTGACCATTTCCAAGAAATTGGGATAAGACATAGAAAGGAGT
>JAEEKV010000145.1 GCA_016282595.1 Lachnospiraceae bacterium | reverse complement strand
ATCCGTCCCAAAAGCGGCTCCTGGGGACTCCACAGATACATGACCAAAGCGTAAAACAGATTATATACCCCCAGCTGGATCACCCAGTAAAACAAAAGGGGTAACAGAATTTCAAAGGTCTTTTTGAAAGCGGAACGCTTCCCATATCGATAGTAGGCAGGCTCCTTACAGATCCCTTCATACAGCTGGGTGGCGTTCTCTGCGAAAAATGCAGGCTCCTGCTCCGACAGCTCCTCCTCTGTGGCATAACCGAAGGTCACCAAAGCGCCGTCAATATTCTGGTTTTTTGCCGATGCCAGATCCATCCACCTGTCACCTACCAAAAGGGTATTGGAACCCCTGCACTGATGACCCTCTGTAGCACGGATGCGCTTTAAGGCTTCCTCCAGAACCTCGTCCTTGGTCTCCCTGCCCCCTTCTTCAATGCTGCCTACTACAACAGTAAAGAAGGAGTCCAGCTCAAAGTGCTCCAGGATCCGCTTTACAAAGGTTTCGGGCTTGGAGGATGCAACCCCCAGAAAAAGGCCCTTTTCCTTCAGATCCGAAAGCAGCTGCGGGATTCCGGGATAAACCTCATTTTCAAAGATCCCCTTTTCCCGAAAGTATTCCCTATAAAAGGTGATGGCTTCCGGGATCTGTTCTTCGGAAAGACCGAAAACCCTTTCGAAGCTGTCCCGAAGGGGGGGACCCACAAAAGATCGGAGAGCCTGTTCTCCCGGATCTTCCAGATGCATTTTTTCCATCGCATGACGGACGGAATTCATGATCCCCGGACCGGAATCCGTCAGGGTTCCGTCCAGGTCAAACAACACGTACTTGTACATATCACACCTTATCCCATATGTCCCACATGGATCAAAAGGATCCAGGCCAGTCCGTAGTAGGTCACCACGGCTACCAGATCGTTCACAGTGGTGATCAAAGGACCGGAGGCCACCGCCGGATCGATCTTGATCTTATGGAAAAACATAGGCACCAGCGTACCCACCATACTGGATACGATCATGGCTGTCAGAAGGGAGATTCCCACACAGCCGGAAATCTGAAAGGCCATCACAGCCGGATTGTGTTTTACCTTGAAAATGTAAAAGCCTATAAACAGAAAGGCCATAAATCCCAGGAATAATCCGTTGCAAAAGCCCACTCTGATCTCCTTAAAGACCAGATACACCTTCTGGGCTCCCGTCAGGTTTTCATCCATAAGTACCCGAATGGTTACAGCCAGGGACTGGGTTCCCACATTTCCCGCCATATCCAGGATCAGGGACTGGAAGCAGATTACCAGGGGAAGCACCGCTACCACCGCCTCAAAGACGCCCACCACCGTGGATACCATCATACCCAAAAACAGCAGGGCAATGAGCCAGGGGAGTCTTTTTTTCATGCTCTCCGGAATTCTTTCGTTCAGGTCTTCCTCTGCGGTCAAACCTGCCAGCTTTGCGTAGTCATCACCCAGCTCATCATCTACGACTTCTACGATGTCCTGGGCCGTAATGATACCGATGAGATGGTTTTCATCATTGATAACCGGAAGGGAATCCTCGGCGTAGTCTTTGATCCTCTCGATACAATCACTGATCAGTTCCTTGTCCTTCACGTAAGGATAGGAAGTCTGGATCAGATCCTCCAGCGGCATATAGTCTCTGGCAATGATCAGATCCTTCAGATCGATGGCTCCGTAGTAGGCGCCCTTTTCATCCTCCACATAGATGGTGGAGATGTTATCGTTATCTCCTGCCTGCTTCACCAGCTCATGCATAGCCTGGCGGATGGTAAGCCCCCGATGGATCACGATAAAGTTCGTGGTCATCTGGGAACCGATCTCGCTCTCGTCATAGGAAAGGATGAGTTGGATGTCACGACTGGATTCATCATCCATGAGGCTGACGATCTGTTCCTGGGCTTCCTCATCCATCTCCTCCAGAACATCGACAGCATCGTCGGAGTCCATGTGAGAGAGGACCTTTGCCGCCCGGTCCATTTCCAGCTCTTTTAAGTATTCATCAACATCCTCAATATAGGTGAAGATTTCAGCGACTCTCTCAGCGCCCAGGATCGGATAAAGCCTGCGGCGTTCCTCCTCGGACAACTGCTCCAGCGCACCGGCGATATCATTTTCATGATAATCATCCAGGGTTTCCAGCAGCTCTTTTTCACTGATATCACTGCGAATGATCTCGAGCAGCTGCTCGACATAGTTCGGTTCTTTTAAGATTTCTTTTTCCATATCTGCCTCCTGACCCCACACAGGCAAACGGCATTCTCCGGAATTCCCGGCTGCCTGTCATGGTATCTTTTTTGTATGATAGTAAGGCAATGAAAAAAGAATGACCTGTCAACAGAAATGGACGGATGATACTGTTTTCAACTGCCCCAAGATCAAGTTGCAACTTCGATAATCGCCATCCGGACTATCCATTCAGTATCACCTCTTTCTTTCAGATTGGATCCTGCTTCAACGAAACCAAAATCCTTGCTTAGTATAGCACAAAAATGCATTTGGGAAAAGCCTAAAAACAGATTTCAAAAGGGTGAGACAGCGCTTTTTTACAGTTGCGCCGGAGCCCAAATCATTATATCATAAAATATGATGCAGCCTCCTGCAACCGAACCGGCGTCCGGGGGGGTGTTATGGGTAAAAAAAGAAAGGGCAAATGGGTATTGCTATGAAAGAAAACGAAAACTTAAACGCACCGGAGATAGAATCCGGAGATGCACTAAGACAGCAGCTTCTCTCGTCCAAAGCAGGCAATCCAAAGGGATATGAATACTTTAAGGAAAACGCCGGATATATGGCTGCCTATACAGCTCATATCCTGGAGCAGCTGAAGAAAAAACAGGAAACCTATCGGGAGATCAACAATCACCGATCGGATCAGAAACTGGCACAGCAGATTGAGACCTTCCAGACCATCACCAATGCATTTTCAAGCCTTGAAAATGATGTGGATACCATACAGGCAGGAAACTTTGACCGGATCCTGGAGGGATTGAAGGGCTTTAAAGCTCAGTTTTTCGGAAAAAACAGACGTGGGGAGCCGCTGTATAACTCCCTTGCCTTCTACAACAAGGGATTTGCGGACGGTATCGACAAGGACACCTTTATCGAGACCGTTTCGGATATGGGCGACACCCTGGGTATGGGCTTTTCCGAGGCTGCCTACGAGCTGGCAAAAGAACAGCCGGTGCAGATCAGGGCAGATGAGGCCGGTGCAAAGGGGATCAGCGATTTCAGAAAATCCAATAATGCAAGCCTGCTCATGAAACTGATCGATCCCCAGGAATTCTATTACGGAACTCTGGGGGACTTTGACAACTACAGAAGGGATCTGAAAAAGCAGTTTGACAATTCCTACGATGATCGGGAGAAATCCGTCCTGCACGCACTGATCACCAATATGGATGTACTGGCAGATCTGAAGGACAAGCATAAACAGCACTACAGGAAGCATAACGGCGGCGGAGATTTGCAATACAGACAGGATCTTCTGATCCAGATGAACCAGGTGCTTTCCAACATCCAGATGCTGCATGCCCAGGAGGCCAAGGATGCACCCCGAAATTCCTTCCTGCGCCAAAACACAAAATCCTTCGGTGCCCCGGAGTATGCCGCCTACAAGCCTCTGGATGACCTTGACTATCTGTTTGAAAATACCTACCACTACTTCGAAAACAACAACTCCAAGGCCAGAGAACAGTACTATTACCGGACACAGCCCCTGGCCTTTGCGATCCCGGAGTATGCCAATACCAAATCGGCTGCACTGTATCTGGCTCTGGATCATGTCAAAGAAGACAGCGAGCTGAAAAAGGAGTTCTCCGCCCTTAGGGCGAGCCTGTATCTTTTGCAGCGGTACCCGGTGCCCGCCTCCCTCGGCGTCGAGGATGAGCAGATCCAGACCGGGATCAAGGTGGCTGCCTCCAATCTGTATAAGGCTGCAAAGGAGCTAGAGGAAAGCATCCGAAGTGCAGCAGATGCACTGGACAAGAAAACAGCCGATCAGAAGCTTACGGCTGCAGAGCAAAAGCTTAGTGCCTTTATGCGGACGCTGGATGAGATCCGAAATGACTATCGCGAAATGCCGGAGGTCATCGAAAAGATGAACGGTCTTTGCGGAAACCTGTTTTCCAAATGGCAGACCCTAAATCTTTCGGAAGGTATCGGCGCATATCTGAGGACCCACAAGGATGTGAACCTCCAGCTACCCTCCTTTCATCAATACAACAAGAAAGCCTTTGAAGCGTATGATGACGATCTGTACTATATCGCCAGGGATCAGGTACAGGCAAGCATGCCGGATCAGGCGATTGCCAAAGCCGAAAGGGACCTGGTAGGTGCACAGGCATCAGCAATCCAGAAGGATACCGCAAAAAAATTCTTCCAATCAGCTGTTGACAACAGCGGACTGTACAAATCTCTAAACGGACTGCTTACACAGCTTCAGGCCACAAAAACCGTTCTGGACGAAAAACGTAATAACGGTGATCAGTCCGGCAAAGAGCGTAGTATGGATGCATTTCTGATTAACTCCGACATCATTTCCCAGCTTGCCAAGATCGTCAATGCCGGAAATAAATACAAGGAGGCTCATGCGAAGGGAAATGCTGATATCACCGATCAGCAGGCACAAGGTCTCTTTGCTTCCCTTCAGACCCTGACTGAAAAATGCAGATCGGTGAACAAAAGAGACAATCTGCAGATCAATGCGCTTTTGGATGACAAGTTCAAGCGAAAGCTGAACGCTCTTGCAGACCAGGTCGATGCCCTGAAAAACACCGGTATCAAGGCTGCAGATCCCATCGATTCTGCAAGAAGATATCTTTATACCCATACCGGCTCCAATGTACCCAATGAGGATAAGGCCAAAACTGAAATGGCTGCAAACTCCCTGTCCGCTTACATCTGGGTCAAGTCCGCCGAAAAGGTTACGGCCGACCAGAAAAGGCCTGTATTTTCCACCTCCAAGATCGAGGACTATGGGCGTACGATCATGAAAAATCCCATCTTCAAGGCTGCGGTCAAAAGACGTGAGCTGGACCCCGCCAGAGTAGAGAATCTGGCCAGGCTGCAGGATACTCTTGACAGGCCCTTCTCCCAGAGGTTTGGCGATGATCTGAAGTCACTGAAAAGAACGGATCGGGCCCTTAAGTCCCTAAAGGAGCTTGGCAGCATTCTGGATCACGACAAGGGCGCCAACAGGGATTATAAGGCTTTCTTCAAATCCCTGAAAAAGCTGGAAAACATCAACCTGGATTATCTGCCTGCCGACAAAAAGTGTGAGCTTTTGAACGATATTTACCATTGCACGGAAAAATTCATGAAGGGCAGAAAAAGCACCCGCTTCTTCAAGGAATCCAGGGAGCATTTTGAGCAGTGCCTGGATGTACTGGCCATCTTCAAGGAGTACGGCGGATACGGAAAGGATATCGCGGACGGTCTTGTGAACCGTACCAATGAGGTCCGCCGCAAACATTGGTTCCAGAAGGAGGTCACGCTGGAGGGACGCAGCAATGCCAAGACCAGGAAGCGTCTGATGGAGCTTCGTAAGATCCAGAAAACGGAAAAGGCCGATGTGGAGATCGATCTTAGGGATAAGGCCATCGATAAGGAAGGCCTTGTCAGAGCCAATGAGAATCTGGAAAAGCAGGCCAACAAGGACAGGCTGACACAGGTTGACGCAGGCGACGTGATCGATGTCAACGAAAAGAAAACCGAGCTGACGCAGTATCTTACAAGCAAAAATGTAGCCTCACCCGTAAAGGCCCGGCAGTGCATCAACCAGATGCTGGCACTGTCCATCATCCCTGCATACAAGAATGAGGAAGGGAAGGCTGTGATCCGGGAAGGGCAGTTTAAAAAGGCTTGCGAGATCATGCAGGACCACGAAGTTGCCAAAGAGCTTGCAGACAAATACAGATATAAGACAGAGCGGAAGGAACTGCTGAAGGCAGAGGAGCCTTTAAAGAAGCTTCGCGAAGAGTTCAACGAACGAAACAAAGAACTGATCCGAGAGCGTAAACTGCAGGATGCAGAGATGCTTGGCGAAAACGCAAAGGGTCTTTCCTACGAAGAGTATAAACAGGCCTGTGAAAACAAGCGAAAAGAAGAAAAGGAAAACGAAAAGGAGCGGATCAAAGAAAAGTTGCGTCTTAAGAAGCAGCAGCTTCAAGAGGATGAAAAGATGGACCGTGAATATCTGGGCTACCTGGATCGGATCACGGCCGCAAAGAAGATCGATCCGAAGAGACGGTTGGAACTTCTGGTAGATTACTACATCCAGGGCAAGGGAGAACGTCCCGTACCGGAGGAGGATCTGCAGCAGGTACAGCAGATGGCTGCGCAGAAACAACAGCAAAACGCAATCAGGATGTAATGCCTAACGGCGAAGGGATCAACCCTTCGCCGTTTTTGCGATCTGCGTCAAAGCCTTCTTTACAGGCGGCAGATTAATTACGATCACTGTTAAGATCATTTCCGCTAAAATGTAGGAATAGTTATAAATCACAGGATAAAGCTTGGCAAATTTCTCCGGAAAATCTTCAGGCATATATTCCATCCAATATAAGTATCCACCGATCGTATGGAATAAACCTCTTAAGATACAAGCTACAATAAAACCAATTGTCTCCCCATGTTTTTTGCCCATCCAAAGGCCGGCGATACCAAGTGCCGTAAAGGCAAAGAGATAATCACAACATACCTGGAATGGCGATAAAATGTAGGTTGTATTTCCCCAAAACTGCAGCATACTGTAGGCAAATGCAGTCAAAAGGCCCACTCTCGCGCCGAACAGATATCCTGTATAGCAGATCATAAACATCGTAAACAGAGTGATTGATCCGCCCAAGGGCATGTGAATTTTAAGAAACGGAATGGATGACAATACAAAAGCAAGTGCCAAAGAAACGCCGCAGAAGGCCAGCTGTCTGGGACTGATCTTTTTATCTCCTTCTGCTCTTTGCTTTTTGTCGGCGATAAAAATCGTAAGCAGCATAGCCACCACGATCAAAAGCACCATAACAACCTTTCCAGGTTGCGTCATAGCCCATGCGCCATTTTCCTCATCGAAAATAAAAAAGTAGTTCATAAAAAAACCTCCCTCATAATATGTACGCAGGGAGATCCAAAGAGGCACAGGGCCGGTCATGTATCATAGCTTCCCTTCGCAGGCATTATCCTGATCAGGTAAAAGGGTATCGGTCATCCTCTCTCAGCCGAAGCACT
>JAEEKV010000015.1 GCA_016282595.1 Lachnospiraceae bacterium | reverse complement strand
TGGTCTGATCATCACCATGGCGGATCTGGTGGAGAGCAGGGATTCCGATACCGGGGCCCATGTACAAAAGACCTCTGCCTATGTGAAGATCATTGTCAAGGGACTGAAGGAAAAGGGTTATTATGCCCAGAAGATCACGCCCACCTTTATGTCGGATGTGGTTCGCTCCGCGCCGCTGCATGATATCGGGAAGATCAATATTCCGGATTCCGTCCTCAATAAGCCCGGAAAGCTGACGGACGAGGAATATGAGATCATGAAGACGCACACGACGGCCGGCAAGGAGATCATGGAAAAGGTCATCAGTACCGTGGAAGGGGATAACTACCTCAAGGAGGCCAGAAATATGGCAGCCTATCACCATGAAAGATGGGATGGAAAGGGCTATCCGGAGGGCCTGCACGGGGAAATGATCCCGCTTTCGGCCAGGATCATGGCAGTGGCGGATGTGTTTGATGCGCTGGCCTCTCCGAGAGTCTATAAGCCGGCCTTTCCCATCGAAAAGGCAGTGGCGATCATGCAGGAGGGGAGCGGGACGCAGTTACAGCCCAAGTGTCTGGAGGTGGTTCTGGATGCCATTGAGGAAGTGACGCGCATCCGGAAGAAGTTAGGTGATACGGCAAAGGAGGACCCGGATGTTTGATCTGATTCGCACTTATCAGCTGAATCTGATGCTAATGCTATGCGGCAGCTGCATCATTCTGATCTTTCTTTTGCTCCAGACCAGGTTTTTAAGCAGGACCAGAAAGATGATCCTGCTCTTTATGCTGGGAGTTGCCTTTTTCTAGCACTGTTTTGACAGAGAGGCCTATCTCTATGCGGGAGATCTGAGCCAAAAGGCTTATATCATGGTGAGGGTCAGCAATTTTATGGTGTTTTTCCTCACCTCCGGCATCGTTTTCGGCTTCAATCTGTATCTGGTGGATCTGCTCCGCGTGGAAGGAAAGCTGCCTGCTACTCCCCGGAGGCTGTACGTTACCGGAATGCTTGCCGTCGTGGGGCTGATCATGGCGGTGATCTCGGCTTTTACGGGGCTGTATTATACCTTTGATGCAGCCAATGTTTATCACCGGGGGCCGGGCTTTTTGATCGCCTATCTCATACCCGTATTCTGCCCTCTTTTGCAGTTCAGCGTTGTGCTGCAGTATAAAAAGCACTTCAGCAAATTGATCTTTATTTCCCTGGTTTTGTATATCTTCGTGCCCATTGTCTGCGGACTGATCCAGATCAAGACCTATGGGATCTCCATTGTCAACATGTCCATGGTGGCGGTTTCCGTTTCTCTGTATATCTTTATGTATCTGGACCTGAACGATACGGTGATCCGGGCCCACGAGATCGAAGTGGAGACCATGAAGGGAGAGCAGGAGCGGATGCTGCGGCTTTTTGACCAGACGGCTACCGCCTTTGTCTCCGCCGTGGAAAAGAAGGACGATTTTACCAAGGGAAATGCCATTCGCATTGCGGACTATGCAAGACGGGTGGCAAAGTATGCAGGCAGGAGCGAAGAGGAATGCGACAAGGTCTATTACGCCGCACTGCTCCATGACGTGGGGCTCATCGGCGTTCCGGATTCCGTCATCAAAAACGAAGGGGATCCGGATAAGTGGGACTATGAGGCCATGCGAAAAAAGCCCCTCATCGGCGATGAGATCCTATCCAGCATCACCGAATACCCTTATCTTCGGGAAGGGGCGCGCTACAGCCATGAACGCTATAACGGCACAGGCTATCCGGAAGGGCTGAAGGGAGAAGAGATCCCGGAGATCGCCCGGATCATTGCGGTGGCGGATGCCTATGTGACCATGACTACGAAAAAGCACTACCGGGATGCAAAGCCGGACTTTGTGGCCCGGGAAACCTTTATCAAGGAGTCGGGAGAATCCTTTGATCCCGTATTTGCGGAGATCATGGTCCGGATTATTGACAGGGACAGCAATGAAAAGCCCAAGGATCAGCCCTTAGAGCCGGAACCTGAGATCACCTGCAAGGGTTACAGACAGGCTGTTACCACCGGAATCGCGGCGGAAGAAAAGGAAAAGAGGATCCGGTTTTCCTTTGAGCCCCTTGTGGAAAAGGGGCAGGGCTTTGCAGCTCCCTCGCTTGTAGTGTTTGACTCCTATGACGCCAGGTGTCATGATGATGAAAAGACCATCAGTGCCTATCACTATCTGGAATATGCAGAGCTTTGGTTTGATAAGCCGGGGATTGTTTCGGGAGCCAGAAAGATTGAGGAAACGAAGGGAAAGGACGCCGCTAAGAAAGGTTATGAGATCCTTTTGAGCCGCAGTAAGGACCATATCAAACTCCTTTTAAGTGCTCCAAACCAGTCTAAGGAAGTAATCCTGGCCCTGCCCAGCATATCCAAATCGGCCTATGTGGGACTGACGGGAGAGAACTGCCGCCTTACAGATATCAAGGTGGAGACCACGGGAAAGGTGACAGAGACGGGGGAGATCAAACGGATCATTAAGCCCGTCAGCTATATCGAGCATTTGGAGTCGGACCTGCCCAATGTACAGGTGGATACCTGGCGGTCGGCTTCCACAGAGGGCATTGAGATCAAGGGAAAGGTCAGGGTAGGCTTTCATACCATGAGCCTTCCGGGAGCAGAGCTGATCTGGCATTGTCCCTATCTGGTACTGTTTACCTCAGAGGACGGAAAGGTGAGAGGGGAAAACTACGTGGAGTATCAGATGATCAAGCTGAACGGCGAAGATGACGGGGCGGATAAGCCCTGCGAGAATCGATTTTCCACCAGGAAAGAAGCTGATTTTGCAGGTTGGGAAAGTTGGATGAAGCAGAATCTGGAAGGCATGGATTGTGAGGTGGATGTGGAACGAAAAGGCGATAAGGTGCTCCTTCGAACTGAGAATCTGGGACTTCGGATTGAAAACATAACAACCGGTATTGATCAAACGAAAAAGGTCTATCTGGCACTGACAGGGGACCAGGTGGCTTTGACGGATATCCGGATCCTGTAAAGGTTTTTTTACCGGGGACTGCAACCAAAAGAGCAGCCCGGTGCTATTCTATACAGGATACCGAAAACAACCTCAAAGAACCACAAAAACCCCAAATCTTTGATGAAAAATAAATAACTATCCGAGGAGGATATAGCTATGCCAAATGGAGTGAACGAACAGGAAAAAACAACAGCTGAAAAAGTACGTGATACCATGGTGATGCAGAGCAATGAGTTTGACAAGGTGTGGCTCTATCTGCAAAGTCGTGCTCTTTCGGACATGATGGAAGATGTTGGTGCTATTCCCAATGAGGACAAAAGGGAACTTAAAAATGACCCTACCCAGATCCTTACGGAAAAGCCTAATCCACCCTTTGATCCCATGAATTTCATACCGGATATGACGACGCCCCTGAAAAAATGCAAGTGGCAGATGTACCTCATGGGGCTTATCGAAGCGAAACTGGCCCTGGAGATGGGGGCAGAGCAGATGCAGGAGGAGCAGAATCTTCCTGAAGAAGGCGACGAAGAAAAGAAGGCCCAGAAGGCGTCTTATCTCATCAGAAACGGCAAGTCCAAAAGCGTGCGTATGAATGAAGCCTATGAGTTCATGAGGAGCAATCTTTTGCTGCAGCATCAGGGAGGAATGGATGTAAATTTCCTTGTGGATCCCCAAAATCCGGTAAATGAGAATACAACGGTGGAAGAGCTCATGAACAGGATGGATATGGGGCAGGATGAAAAAGCGAATTTCTTACGGGAATTCAGATTTGATCCTGAGAAAAAAGCGTTGTCTGTTTTTAAGGATAGGCTTACGGCCCGGATCCGGGAAGAAAAAAATAAACCGATCATGCAACAGAAAAGGGACATCGTAAACAGCGATCCTAAGAAAAAGGAAGACGTGATGGCCTTTATGCTGAAGGAGTGCAATCAGTTCATCGTCAACCATTATCATGCCAAAGGATACCAGGCGGTGAAAAAGGCTTTGGTAGGCAGTGAAAAGCTGATGTTCGAAAAGGGCCGGAAAATTCAAAGAAAACAGAATGAGGAATCCAAGCTGGATGTTTGGAAGCGGGAGCAAGGCCCCAGGGAAGCGGTAAAGAGGAAGGTTGTGTATATCGACAAAAATACCCCCTCCATGATTCGCACGCTGACAGGAGAAAAGCCTCTGAAGTTCCGCTCCTCAAGGGGATTGACAGACGGATTCCCGGAGGAACTGTATGACGTATCCCCCGATTTTTTGAGCGGCGTTATTGCCAGATTTGAGGCAACGAAGACGGGAACCAGCGTAGATCGATTTTTGTGGCATAACAAAAACTCGGATCTGTATGAGAAGATGCTGGCATCCGTCAGGGCTTATGAAAAGGCAGCTTCTGAGCGCAGATCCGGAGAGGCGGCAGACCGCAAGGAAGAAATGCTGAAACGGTGCAATGAATACGTTACGGGAAAGGAAGGAAAGCGGGTTCACGACTTCGGAAAAGAACGCTTCAACCTGGCACTGATGCTGATTGAGAAATATGGGGAGCGTGAGGATTTTAACAGGCTTTGCAACAGGATCAATCGGGTTCGAAAGCTGGATAATGATGCCCATGAGGATTATATGGATTCGGCACATCTGATAGGATTTAAACAGACCTATGAGATTGAGAAGCTTGGAAAAGAAAGGCTTTACCATAAGACAGAGAAATTCGGTATTTCCATGGAGCGGGATTTTAAGAAGCGCTTTCTGGAGATGGAGACCCTCTTTTGCAAGAAACCCGAGTACTATTTAGCACTGCAGCCGGGGATTTCCCGGGAGAAGTTTGGCAAGCTGAAGGAATTCAATAAATCCTATCATCCCATCTCCAACTTGGATATACAGCCCAATGCCCAGCCTCAGGGAAAGGGCCTGTCCGATCGGGACTTCGCGGCCATTGCATACGGCGCTTCCCTTTCCACGGAGGCCATTAAAAAGGCGGCAAAGTCCTTCCCGAAGGTGGGAAATGAGAAGAACTTCCCGTTTTTGGAAAGCCACAGATATACGGCAGATCTGATCCCCCAGCCCAAGAAGGAACTGTCTAAAACTGCTGAGAACATGATTCCTGTGATTAAATACGGCAGGGAAAAGGCGGATGAGGCTTTGAAGGCCTATGGGAAGAACACAAAAGCTCCTCTTGGTAAGATACTGGCAAACGCTCTTGTGGTGATCACGGATAAGTTTAAGGTGAAAACGAAGGTGGATGAAGAAACCCTGGCAGATTGCGAAATGGCTCAGAGAATGTGTCAAATGCTGTTTCGGGATGACAGGCTGCTGGATGCGGCTCTGGCATCAAATGCGGGCTTTTCCATGGAACAGGTGCGTATGGTAGAGAGCATGAAAACAGCCTGCGAGCTATACACCAAAAGTGAGATGGCAAGAAAGAAGATCGATGAGGCTGCAAGGACCGGGAAGGATGATATGTCGGATGAGGAAAAGAAGCAGCTGATGGCAGATATTATCGCTTATACCACTGTTAAGGAGTGGATGAATAAGCGCACCTTCAATTTGATGAAAAATATCACCTATATGAATAGGTTAAACGCGATCCAGGATGAAAAAACCAGAGTCCATGGCGCTGCTATGGATGCTACGAGAAATGCGAAAAACGACAATGAGCGTGACAAGAAACGGATGGAGGAGCACCTGATCCGGGATAAGTATGATGGAGATATAAAGGTGTTACAAAAGCAGCACGTAAAGCCTTCCGTTCTCATGGATCAAATGAAGGAAACGGAGGCCGGAGACAGGATCCGTCGGGAGAGCCGGGAAACGGTGGAAACCAGCGTGAGCAACGCTTTGCAACCGGAAGAAAAGCTCACCGTAGCAAAAATGCAAGAGATTTTAGGAGAGCTGGAAGCCAGATTGGCACCCAGGCCGGTGGCAGCAAATCGCCAAAGGAATATACAGAGGGGAATGCGTCACGGAAACTAAACTTTCCTTGCTTTTTGCCGATAACTTTAGTAGAATTGTAGTAGTAGCAGTGAGTGTATGGAGGTAGGATATGGGAATCGGTGCAATTACAGCATTCAGACCCTATATTTATAACACCAATACCTTATCCGCAAACAGTTTGAATCCCATCTCGGCCATCGAAGACGAGGATCTGACCGAGAGCAGAATGGATGTCAGCAGTTTGCAGAAGGCGTATTCGGAAACGGTTAATCCCTTAAAACGGGGTGAAAGTTCCGATTACCAGGGAATGGTGGATATGCAGATGGCAGTTTCCGCCCAGAAGGCGGCTATGCTGTTTGGTGATACGTCTGTATTTGCTTAAAGCATTTGAATTGTATTAAGATCGTAATGAGAGAAGCTCCGGCAAAGTGCCGGAGCTTTTTTATCGGTTCTTGATCTCAATCCGGTCCAGGATACCCTGCACGCCCACGTTCTGATGGGTCAGATACATTCTGGTTACATCTTCGATAAAGCCGGGGGCTGCCCCGGTTTTCTTCCGGATCTTTTCCAGTGTATAGCGCTTATCGATGCAGCGCATGATCCTTGCCACCAAAAGGTAGAGGTCATGGTCATCCGCCCCTTCGGTGGTAGCCTGTTCAGATGGCAATTTATCTGGGCTGCCGGGAGATGTGGATGAGACCGGGGGTGTCTCAGAAGATACAGAATAGGGGCGGGCATGGCCGTAATAGAGGGTTTTGGGATGGCGGGAAAGCAGCAGATCCCAGCTGTCCCCGATCTGCGAGCCCTGATGCAGGGGCAGTTCGTAAAGTGGGTTGAGATCCCCTACAAAGAACTCTCCGCTATCCAGGCAAAGAGAGATACTGTCATCACTGTGGCCGGGAGTGAAAAGAAGCTCCCCTTCGAATCCGAGAGACCGCAAAAAGCCCCGGCTTTCAGACTGAGAAAGGATATGAACCTGATGGTCCTGAATGGGGCAAAAGGAAAGGCCGGGATCCCTGGCAAAGATGGCATCAGATGCATGGAGAAAAGGTGCCTGTGGGTCCAAAATGACGATCCGTGGCCCTAAATCTGCGATCTGCTGTGCAATCCCCATATGATCGGGATGAAAATGGGAGATTAGAAGCACATCAACGGATTGTACAGGAATCTTCAAAGAGCCCATTTCCCGCAGAAAGGCATCAAAAGTTCCGGCCCATCCGGTGTCAAAAAGGATGCGGCCCTTGTTACTTTCCAAAAGGTAGGTATTGGTATTACAGTAATGAAGCTGATACAGGTTCATGGTTGCAAATATCCTTTCCTACCTATCATAAGATACAAAGGCCGGAAATACAAGAAAGCCGGGGGATAATCGGTGTAAAAAGGCAGCAATAATGATTGTCTGTGGGCTTCTTGTCTGATAAAATCAAAATAAGAGTAGTCTTCATAGGAAAAAGGAGGCGACAATCATGAAAACCAAGAAGAAAGAGAAAGAGAAGGGTAAGGAAAATCTGGAGCAGAAGCTGGCCCAGGAGCGTACAAGCCTGTCTTATGAAAGAACCAATCTCTCGGTGCTTCGTACCAACCTGTCCTTCCAAAACTCCAAGCTTTCCGTGGAACAGACCCATTTATCCTTCCTGCGGACTGTAGTATCCCTGGTAGGATCTGCGGCAACCATCTATAAAGGACTTCCGGCCATCGGTGTATCAGCCACCTTCAGTACCATTCTGTCACTGTTTTTGCTGGGGGCAGCGGCGTATTTCTTTGTAAAGGACAGACTGACCTATCCCAGACTGAAAAAGGAGATCGAACGGATGGAAGAGGAGAAGGAGGAAATGATCCGTAGCTCCATGCTGGCGGAACATTCTGCTTTGGCGGATATGCAGATACAGCATGAGTATGGAAAGGGCGAGGAAGACCGGGAAGAAGAGTGAGAGAAAACCGGGCAAAATAAAAGAGCGAAAGACGGAGTGAAAAATGATTGCATGCGAAGCCGAAATTTGGCTTCGCATTTTTGGTGTCAAATTTTATGAAAGAATTTTATGAAGATTCGGAGAGGGCAATTTTGCGTCCTCTCCGTTTTTTTGTATTTTTTCATGGAAAAATTTTCGAATCCCGCAACTGTTTCGAACCGGGAGACAGGCGGGAGGTGTGCAGGTGGTGGGCCGGACAGTCATCTGATGGCATCCGCAGATCCATCTGAAGCAATTGACCCACAGTCGCCCCGCCGCTTGGCCTCTTCTCCTTGTTTTTTGTGATTTTTGACTTCTGTTTATCAACTTGCTGCACCATATAGACCAGATAACATAAAACAATCCATTGAAATATAGCAAATAGAACATATAGTACAACCATTTTTGCGATATCGAACAAATGTACGGATACAAAATATAGAATTACAGTAGATATTATAACAATAATGATAATTTAAGGCAGAATTGTATAGCGAATGATACATAACAAAGAGAAGCGAATTTGATTCACATAATACAGGATGACATAAGCTAAAATAACTGATATCATTTCAGTCAATAAAGGGCCAAAATACAAGATGTTGACGCCTGGGAGTCCATAATCCGGGATTTATGTTTTCTTTTCAACCACAAGATTTTGTAGATCAAATAGATCGGATCAAGAAAGAGTTTCGAAAAGCAGAATAAAAATAACTTACGATATGCTAAATGAAAAACGTGATAAACAGTGGAATATTGAAAATCTGACACTGAAAAACTGTCACTGACGTCAGTTTCTTGTGCGAAGCAGTCAATTACCACATATAGTTAAATAACACAAAATTATTTATTGTTAGTTTACATAAAAAATTTGCAAGACGATTGATAACGGTGCATATCGTAAAAATTCCGAAAAATAGAGTTTGATAACGGCACTACCACATATAGTGGAAAAATAATTATGTAAACCATATAAAAACGCACAAAATTCATTAAAATATCATGCGGAATGCAATGCCTGGAAAAGCTGATTATAAATAACGCACACAATGACGAAAAGTCTTCGAAATCGGTTGAAAAGAATGCTTTCTTTGTATAAAATGGAAACGCTAAGTCATTGAATCAAAACGGAGGTCTGAATATGTCATTGGTTAAGCGTATCTATGTAGAAAAGAAGCCTGATTTTGCAGGCGCGGCAGTAGCACTGACGGAGGATCTGAAGAGCTACCTGAAAGTGGAAGGACTTGAAAAGGTCCGGATCCTTATCCGCTATGATGTGGAGAACATTTCAGAGGAAATCTTTGAGAAGGCCTGCAAGTCAGTATTCTCTGAACCCCCTGTGGATTATCTCTATGAAGAGAACATTCCGGCTAAGGACGGAGACCGAAGCTTCTCGGTGGAATACCTTCCCGGCCAGTTCGATCAGAGAGCCGATTCGGCAGTACAGTGCATCCAGTTCCTGAAGGAAGATGAGGAACCGGTAATAAAAACGGCCGTTACTTATATTCTGGAAGGCAACATTTCCGATGCAGACTTTGAGAAGATCAAAAGCTACTGCATTAACCCGGTGGATTCCAGAGAAACCGGAGAGGTGAAGCCCGAAACCCTCATTGACGTATATCCGGAGCCGGAGGATGTGAAGATCCTGGACGGCTTCTGTGGCTTGGAGGAAGCTTCCCTGAAGGAACTTTACGATTCCCTCGGACTTGCAATGACATTTAAGGATTTCCAACATATACAGAACTATTTTGTAAAAGAAGAAAACAGAGACCCTTCCATGACGGAGATCAAGGTACTGGATACCTACTGGTCCGATCACTGCAGACACACCACCTTCTCTACGGAGTTGAAGGAAGTAACCTTTGACGACGGCTTCTATAAGGATAGGATGCTGGAAACCTACAATACCTACCTGGATGCCAGATCCGTACTGTATAAGGGAAGAGATGATAAATTCATCTGTCTTATGGATCTTGCCCTCATGGGTATGAAGAAGCTTCGCAGCGAGGGCAAGCTTCAGGATATGGAAGAATCTGATGAGATCAATGCCTGCTCCGTTGTGGTTCCCGTGGAGATCGACGGACAGACCGAGGAGTGGCTGATCTTCTTTAAGAATGAAACCCACAACCATCCCACGGAGATCGAGCCCTTCGGTGGGGCTGCAACCTGTCTGGGAGGAGCCATCCGTGATCCCCTTTCCGGAAGAGGTTATGTATATCAGGCTATGCGTGTGACGGGAGCTGCTGATCCTACAGTAGCCGCAGATCAGACGCTGGCAGGAAAGCTTCCCCAGAAAAAACTGGTAAAGGGAGCTGCCAACGGATATTCTTCCTATGGTAACCAGATCGGACTGGCAACAGGCTACGTCAAAGAGATCTATCATCCGGATTATGTGGCAAAGAGAATGGAGATCGGTGCCGTTATGGGAGCCGCTCCCAGAAAGAACGTCATCCGCGGCAATTCAGACCCCGGAGATGTGATCATCCTCTTAGGCGGCAGAACCGGACGTGACGGCTGCGGCGGAGCAACCGGTTCCTCCAAGGTGCATACCACCAGCTCCATCGAGACCTGCGGCGCAGAAGTACAGAAGGGAAATGCGCCTACCGAAAGAAAGCTGCAAAGACTTTTCAGACGGGAAGAGGTCAGCAAGCTCATTAAGAAATGTAACGATTTCGGTGCGGGCGGCGTATCCGTAGCCATCGGAGAACTGGCACCGGGACTTCATATTGAATTGGACAAGGTACCGAAAAAGTATGCGGGCCTTGACGGTACGGAGCTGGCAATCTCCGAATCCCAGGAGAGAATGGCAGTAGTCATCGATCCCAAGGATGAGCAGGCCTTCCTTGACTATGCGCACGAGGAAAATCTGGAGGCTACCAAGGTTGCTGTTGTAACCAAGGAGCCCAGGCTGGTGCTGCTTTGGAGAGGAAAAGAGATCGTTAATCTTTCCAGAGCCTTTTTGGATACCAATGGGGCTCATCAGGAGACCTCGGTAGCGGTAGATATGCCGGATGAAAAACAGGATTATCTGAAGAAGATCGCTCTGGATAGCGTTGCAAAGAAGCTGGAGAGCGGAGATGTGAAGGGTGCCATGGAGGATACCCTGTCGGATCTGAATGTCTGCAGCCAGAAGGGTCTGGTGGAGATGTTCGATGCTTCCATCGGTGCAGGATCCGTTTATATGCCCTTCGGCGGCAAGTATCAGCTGACTCCCGTACAGACCATGGTAGCAAAGCTCCCTGTTCTTAAGGGTAAGACAGATCTGGTTACCATGATGAGCTACGGCTTCGATCCCTATCTGTCCAGCTGGAGTCCCTACCACGGAGCCATCTATGCAGTGACCCAGTCCCTGTCCAAGATCGTTGCGGCAGGCGGACAGTATGATAAAGTGCGCTTTACCTTCCAGGAGTACTTCCGCAGAATGAGCGCTGAGCCCAGACGCTGGAGCCAGCCCTTTGCAGCGCTTTTGGGAAGCCTGGATGCACAGCTTGGCTTCGGCCTTCCCAGCATCGGCGGAAAAGACAGTATGAGCGGAACCTTCAATGAGATCGATGTACCGCCCACTCTGGTTTCCTTTGCAGTAGATACGGCAAAGAGCGGAGAGGTCTTAACTCCCGAGCTGAAAAAAGCAGGCAACAAACTGATTTGGATCAAACTTCCCCGTACCGAATATGATCTGCCGGATTATGAGAAGGTAAAGGCTGTTTATGACAGCTTCACCGCCCTTGCAAAGGAAAAGACCTTCGCAGCGGCTTACACCGTAGATGCCTACGGCGCCTTTGCCGCAGCAACCCAGATGGCCCTTGGAAATCACATGGGTATCCGTTTTGAGGCACAGCAGAGCAAGGCCCTGTTTGAAAACGGCATGGGCGATCTGCTTGCAGAGGTTGCACAATCAGATGTGGAAAAGGTACTGGCAGCCTTTGAGAAGGCAGTTGTCATCGGAGAGGTCCTGGGAGAAGGCGAAGATGTACAGATCGGGGATGCTAAGCTGAGCTGCGCTGAAGTGCTGGCCAGCTGGTCCGGGACACTGGAGGGCGTTTTTGCCACCAAGTCCAGCAAGAGAAACGAGGCACTTTCGGATCCCTTATATGACATCGAGAAAAATGGCGGCGTATATGTTTGCAAGAACAAGGTTGCAAAGCCCAGAGTATTTATCCCGGTATTCCCTGGTACCAACTGCGAGTATGATTCCGCAAAGGCCTTTATCAATGCAGGTGCCGAGGCGGATGTAAGAGTCTTCAGAAACGGCAGTGCCGAGGATATCAGACAGAGCGTGGAGGAATTTGAGAAGGCCATCAGACAGGCACAGATGATCATGTTCCCCGGCGGTTTCTCTGCGGGTGATGAACCGGATGGCTCTGCGAAGTTCTTTGCAACGGCCTTCAGAAATGAGAAGATCAAGGAAGCGGTAGAAGAGCTTTTGAACAACCGGGACGGACTGGCCCTGGGTATCTGTAACGGATTCCAGGCACTCATTAAGCTGGGACTGGTTCCGGAAGGAAAGATCGTGGGACAGAATGAAGCATCCCCGACCCTGACCTATAACACCATCGGCCGTCACATTTCCAAGATGGCTTACACCAAGGTGGTTTCCAACCGTTCACCCTGGTTGCAGCTTGCAGATCTGGGAGGCGTTTATGTGTGCCCGGCCAGCCATGGCGAGGGACGCTTTGTAGCACCCAAGGAGTGGATCGACAAGCTCTTTGCCAACGGACAGGTAGCTACCAGATACTCCGATCCGGAAGGTAATCTTTCCATGGATGAAGAGTGGAACATCAACGGAAGCTATGAAGCCATTGAAGGTATCAC